>JBJTNS010000167.1:0-10677 GCA_046074245.1 Chitinophagaceae bacterium
ATTTCGATAGGAATACCTTGTTTTTCACCTTCTGCGTAGATAGGTTCAGGAATAATGCTTTCGCGGGTTGAGTCGAGATACATGATAAACTCCTTTAGTCCCTCCTGACTATGAAATACTTCATTGCGAGGCTCAGCATCACCTTCCACTCTTAAATCAGTTAAGTTAAGTCGGATACCTTTGTTCAGGTAAGCCAGTTCTCTTAAACGGTTTGCAAGTGTATCAAAATTGTATTCTGTATTGTAGAAGATAGAACCATCTGGTTTAAACTGAACGGTAGTGCCGGTTCTGTTTGTTTCGCCTACTACTTTAACATCATATAAAGGTTTACCACATGAATATTCCTGTTGAAAAACCTGTCCATCACGATGAACGGTGGCAATTAACTGAGTAGATAGAGCGTTCACACAACTCACACCCACACCGTGCAGACCACCAGAAACTTTGTAAGTATCTTTATCAAATTTACCACCAGCGTGTAACACTGTCATTACCACTTCCAGAGCTGACTTTTTCTCTTTAGCATGAATACCGGTAGGAATACCACGACCATCATCTGTAACAGTGATACTGTTATCAGGATTGATAAATACATCGATATTCTTAGCATAACCTGCTAACGCTTCGTCAATACTATTATCGACAACCTCATACACCAAATGGTGCAAGCCTTTCGGTCCAACATCCCCGATATACATCGCGGGTCTTTTTCTTACGGCTTCTAATCCTTCAAGAACCTGGATATTATCCGCTCCATAATTACTCTTGTCTGTGCTTCCGCTCATACTTATTTTGTATTAGTAAATAAAGTGTAAAAATACGAAATTTTAACGGCTAAAACTAACACTTTCTACAAATGTTTCCACAGTTTTTCTTCAAAGCAAAAAACAATCGACAAAACACGATAAATACCCTAAATAAAAGAAACAATAAAGTCAAGAATCATCAGATTCTCTGGTAAAACTTAGAAAAAATCGGAGTTGGTTTATCCTTTAAAAGCAGATGCTAAAATTTCGGCTGTCAATGTGGCCATTTTAAGGGGCTTTGAATCCAGTCCGGGATTTATTTCGGTTATTTCAATTAATCCTGTTTTAGGATGATGGATGAATGTTTTCAGAATTGCCTCAGCCTCTGCCTTGCTTAATCCATTCTCTACAGGTGTACCAGTTCCATTTGCCATTTCAGGATCCATTGAATCGACATCGAAAGACACATAAATAGTATCACAATGCTCCAGATGTTTCAAACTATTATTTATAACATTATAAATACCGTGCTCTCTGATATACTCTGGCTCAAAGTTTTTAATATTATACTGATCAATCAGATGCCATTCCTGAGGTTCGGCATCTCTTATGGCAATAAAAACCAGGTTTTCCGGATGGATTTTTGGAATTGGTCCGTCTCCTACACATTTCAACGCATTCCAGGCTGCAATTTCCTTTTCGTTCAGAACATGAGTTGCCTCTCTGTTATTATCCACGCCCATTAAAGCAGCCAGTGGCATGCCATGCATATTTCCAGAGGGCGTTGTAAAAGGTGAATGCAGATCGGCATGAGCATCAATCCATATAACACCAATTTTTTTATCAGGATGGGCATTGCTAAATCCGCTTAAACCGCCGATGGCATTACTATGGTCGCCCGAAAAAACAATCGTCTTTTTACCTGTTTGTACAGCGTTCTGAACCTGATGAGAGAGGCGCAGTGCATTATTAGTTACAGTCTCAATATGTTTACAATATTGCAAAGAAGCATCTTCTGCAACATTCTCAACTTCAACAGATTGCACATCATCGAAATGTATATTCAGCTTTTTAAGTTCAGACAGCAGGGCATCAGGACCTTTTTCGGCACCTTTTTTACCTGCTCCTGTATCACATTTAGCCAATATCAGCCTTACAGCTTGGTTTTGAATTATCATATAATGGTTCTTTAAGTGCTTAAGTACTTGATTAACAATCAAACTTAAGTCGGTTCCCAGTCGGGAATCAAAGACATGCAAATATACTCAAAAAAGTGAAAATGGGCAAATTCAGGACAAGGCGCTGAATGTCACAGCGATATACAAGCCTGCTGTTTCGGTTCTCAGACGGGCATTGCCCAAACTCAGGGCTTTTCCTCCCCTTTCTTTTAGATACTGAATTTCGGCTGCAGAAAAATCTCCTTCGGGTCCGACTAACACCTGATATACCCCGCTAGGTGCCGCATTACTAAAAAATTGTTTGAGAGTCATTTTTTGATCCTCTGCACAATGAGCAAAAAAGAAATCAGGTTTAAGTTCTGCTTCCGGCAATTTCACCAAACCATTAATGGCGGGCAGATAATAGCGCCCGCTTTGCTTGAGAGCTGAGATGGCAATACGTTCGAGGCGTTGTAAATTAACTCTGTGTTTTTCTGAATGTTCAGTCTCAATCAGGTTTATCGAATCTATTCCTGCTTCAACTGCTTTTTCCAGCATCCATTCGATGCGTTCATTATTTTTTGTGGGTGCTATAAACAGGTGTAACTGGTAATTGCGTTCAGAGGGCATTAAGTCAGAAGACAGCACTTCCAGTTCGCTTTCGACTTTACCAATTTTTATAATTCTGCATTGCATCAGATGACCTTTGCCATCTACACAAGATATAGTATCACCGTTTTGCTTGCGCAAAACCTTAAGGTGTCTTGATTCTTCTTCGTTCAGACTGGCGCTCAGACCATCTACTCTATAACAGAAGAACAATTGCATGGTTTATTTTTTCTTTCTTACAGTCTGCATCTCATTTCTGGTTTTAGCCATTTCTTCGAGACGCTTCTGGAAAGCCGATTTTTTATCGTCTTCTTTTCTGTTTTTAGCTTCGTGAATCTGAGACTTTAATTTGTTTTCGTCTACAAATTTGCGGATAGCCCATTGTTGGGTGAATGTAACAACGTTAGAAAGGAAATAATAGTAAGTCAGCGCCGCTGCATACTTATTAAAGAATCCAAGGAACAAAATCGGCATGATGTAACTAATATATTTCATCTGCTCATTCATACCAGCGGTGAGCTCGTTGTTCATCTTGGTATAAATTAGTGTAGAGATTGTCATTAACAAAGTGAATAAACTCACGTGATCACCATAAATTGAGTTGATGATCGGCAATTTACCGAATGTCCATATAGAATCATAAATAGACAAATCGTCAGCCCAAAGGAAAGCTTGTTGTCTGAATTCAAAAGCAGAAGGTACAAACTGGAACACTGCAATTAAAATTGGCATCTGCAACAACATTGGCAAGCAACCACCTAATGGGTTAACACCAGCTTTTTTGTAAAGCTTTAAGTTTTCCATTTGCTGAGTTTGCATATCATCTTTGTATTTCTCCTTAATCTCATCCATTTCTGGCTTAAGCAAACGCATTTTGGCGGTTGATTTATAAGACTTGAATACAAGTGGCAATAACAGGGTTTTAATAATCAGTGTCAGGAACAGGATAATTACCCCATAATTGGTCAGATATGTTTTTAGGAAATTAAAGATTGGGATGATCATGAAACGGTTCATCCAACCGAAGATACCCCATCCAAGCGGGATGATTTTATCCAGACCATTTTTTTGTTCTTTCAGAAGTTCATACTGATTTGGTCCGAAGAAATAGCTTAGTTCAATATCTTGTTCTGAACCAGCTTTCACTGGCAGAATCAGATTAGCGCTTAAATGTTTGACATTTGAACTGGCTTTGGCATTATCAGTTGTTACAGAACTGGATTTCAGGAAAGGTGTTTTTGAAACGATGGTAGAGTTAAAAAACTGTTGCTTAAAACTCACCCATTCAGTAGCATTTTCAAGATCTTGTTTTTCATTTTTAGTTTCTCCGATATAATCAGCAGTTTCTTCAGCGTATTTAAAATAGAAAGTTGTTTTCTTTTTTTCTTCCTCGATATCGCGTTCCTGCAAATTGATATCTGTACTCATTACATATCTGATACCTTTAGCAGATTCAAGCTGACCATTCATGCCCTTAGTTGCGATTCGGTGAGAGACATTATAGCCATTTTCAGGAAGAGAATAAATGTGTTCGATGTAGCTATCTGGACCATTACTTAATCTGAAACTTACAGAATTAGCGTTTTGGTTTACAGGCTCCCAGAAAAATTCATCTGATTTAACTTCCAGGTTTTTATTGGTAAAGAGAATATAGTTTTCAGAATATTTCTCATCCAGCATTAACACCGGCTTACGGGAGTCGGTCTTATATTTCTTAAGCTCTACCTGCTGGATTCTGCCACCTTTGTTTGATAAGCTAATTTTAAGATCAGCATTTTCAAGTACAATTACTTTCTCTTCGCCAATAGCCTGAGAAGCGAAACCACCAAACTTACCTTTAAGGGCATTGCTATCCGTTAAAATAAGTTTCTTGATGCTATCTTTTTCCTGTTCTTTTCTAATTTTATCAAGTTCTGCTTTTTTCTCAGCAAGCACTTTTACATTCTGAATTGAATCAGCATAGCGTTTCTGAATGGCGAGTTCTGCGTCGTTGGGCTTGTTGATGTAAAAATAACCGATTAAAATAACGAAAATCAGTCCTAGGCCTATATATGAACTACGATCCATTAATTTCTTTATAAATTGGGCTGCAAAGGTATTGTTTTAGGATGTACTTAACAAATACACAGATTGTATAAACAAAGCATTCGTTAAAAAGCATCCCTTAATATATTAAAACCCTAATTATCAGACTAAAACAAATTATTACCTATCGATAAAAACGCCAATTAAAAGTTAAAAAAGGAGTGATTTACTAAGATGAAAGCTATTTTTTATCAGTTCTGAATATAATAATAAACCGACTTCTGTATATTTGCAGCCTTATTTGTTAAAAAAGTAATATGAAAAAAATTCTTAATTATTCAATTGTTCTATTTGCAACTTTGGCTATCGGCTTCAGTTCTTGCAAAGACGAAGAAACTCCACCATCTGCACCAGCTGCAAAAACTGATGTGTTTACCTGCAAAGTAAACGGCACAGCATGGGAGTCAAATCCACGCAGCACTATGGTTCCATTCCTTGATTCAATGATTCCTTCAGTTAATGCCTCAGTAGAAGCTGATACTTTATCAATGATGGCATTCAAAACCACTTCTACAGATTCTACAATGATTTTGTTCAGTGTTTTATTGAAAAACCCAAGAGTTGGCACTTACACAATGACTGGAACTGACTATAATATCTATTATTTCTCAGGCATTGATTTCATGACCTTCCTTAACACATTCTTTGGTTACACTTCTAGCTCTACTTTGAACATCACTAAGTTTGATGCTACCAACAAAAAGATTTCTGGTACGTTTAATACTACCATGACTTCTACTTCAGGAGCTCCAACGATGACCATTACAGAAGGAACATTTAATGATGTAACACTTTCAGTTAAATAAAGAAACTTTAATTAAGTTAAAACCACATGTCAGAAGCATGTGGTTTTTTTATGTCTTTAACGGATGCGTTTGTATACAACGAATCCATTTTTATTTAGAATTTCCTTCAGATTCTTAAATTCAGGAATATCCTCCCTATCGTCAATTTTCACAATGAAATAGACAGATCTGTCAACTGCACCTTCTATCAGCCATCGTTTTTGAAGATCATCCAATTCAGATTTTTCATTTTCACTAAGTTGCAGGTATGAAGATTTGTTTTTCTGACGGTAGAATTTTTCGTTGAGCAAATTCAACCCATCCATATATTTTAATGGTTTAGTTGCTGCATAAAAGTAGTGGGCATACGATTTATAACCAGCATTAAAAATATAGCATTTTTCGTTCTTAACAGATTCAAAGAAATTGATAGCTGCACCCTGAGTATGTTGTTCTATTTTACCTGTAAAACTTACTGATAACATCCAGATGACTATCACATTGCCCATCAGCAAAGCGCCGAAAGTTAAAACAGGTTTATTTCTAAACAGATGAAAGACAAAAACTACAATTACAATCATCAGCAATACCCCGGGTACTGCATCTCCTGCTCCCCATGGCACATCTGCGAGAAAATTGGCTTTACTAAATTCATCGCCAATCAGACTAATCAGCCATGGTCTGTTATAAGCCATCATCAGAGGGAAAGTTATAAAGGCAGCTGCCAGAAGGACACCGAGAAAAATGATTGCAATTTTAAAATACCATTTAAAAACAAAGATTCTGTGATTGATACTCTCTATGCTATAAGCACTTAAAAAAGTTAATGGCAACCAGCAGAGAGATGAGTAATGAACAATTTTGGTTCTTACTATTGAAAAGAGTATCAGTACTACCCAGAACAGACACAGCATAGTGGTTCTGAACAAATTTTCCTGATAGGTATAGAATTCATTCTTTTTCCATCCAGCAAGAGCAATTAAAGATATCGGAAAGCATCCTACCAGAAGTACCAGAGTGTGGTAGTAAAATGGTTGTTCGTGTCCAGCCACATTCTGAGAGAACAATCCAATTTGGTAATTAATAAACTCTATTAAGAAATACGGACCATTTTTCAGAGTTTCAGGAATAAACCAGATAGAACTTATTAAGCCTGTGAATAAAAGATAGATAAACACATTGCTTAATGTAAAGAACCAGACCATTCGTTTTGCGAAAACCATTGAGAAAAGCACCAGTAAGCCGACCAGCAGGGCAACCGGACCTTTGCAAAGGATAGCAATACCAGTATAAATGCCAGCCATTAAAAAATGTCTGTTAGAATTGTAGGCAGTATTTGCGATACTAATAACCTTGTAAAACTCAAGTATACTCAGAAAGATAAAGAAGTTAAAAACAGGATCAATCAAGCCTGTTTTAAAATAAAAATGCGGTGTTATTGCACCGAGGTAACTAAGAACCCACCAATGTGCGACATGACCTTTAAAGTATTTTCTTCCGGTTTTGTATATCAGGCAAAGAGTAAGAATACCAAAAACTACATTAGGAAAGCGGGCTGCAAATTCGTTAATACCGAAGACCTTCATAGACAGCACCTGCATCCATATAAAAAGAGGAGGCTTTTCCCAGAAAGCCTGAAAATTGATCTGAACCTGTGAATAATTACCGGTTAGTATCATTTCTCTGGCAGATTCAGCGAAATTTATCTCATCCCAGTCAAATAAATGCACAGAGCCCAGGTAAGGCAGAAATAGCACACTTGCAATCAGGATAATTAAAAAATAATGAATTGGATTAACGTTGCTTTTCATGCATTAAAATTTAATCAGAGGCTGACTCCAGAATGGTGTTTTGAAATTATTTGAAAATATCTGATAGAAGACAAGAGCAACAGCAAATCCGAACAAAGCACCAGCATAAACATCCATTAAATAATGCTGAGCAGCGTATACTCGTGAATAACCAGAAAGGAAGGCAAGTAAAAATAAAACAAACTGCACCCATGGTTTCTTACTAATGAACCCAACCAGAGCCAGTGCACAGAATGCAGAGATGGTGTGACCAGAAGGGAAACTGCCATTAGAGTGCAGATGAATGCCAGGAACATGGTGAAAGGATACTTTGTTACCGTTGAGCCAGTGATAGGGTCTGAAAAAATCAGGGAATATAAAATTCTTAAAAAGGACGATGGATATCCCACAAAATGCCATTGCTAAAATCACCGCCAACAACACCCTCTTTTCTGCGAAAAATGCCAAAACTACAACAAAAACGATAAAAGCAAGTTCAGGCAACCTGGTAATATGATACATTAAAACATCCAGAAAAGAAGAATGATGTCCATTGATAAACATCAGAGAAACCGATTTGGGAAACAGAAGAACAAAGGGCAAGCCCCCTACTGCCAGTATGAAATGACAAATAACCGAAGTGCTTTTATCTTTGAGGAGTTTCTTCAATTGAAAATTTTACAAATATTGCACAAATTTTATTTTTTAAGGTAATAAAAATTGATTTAATTGCGAGTACTATAATTATTAGAAATTTATGCCAAAAAAACAAGGAAGAGTTGAAGTGATTCTGGAATTTCCAATAAAATGTTCGCCAAGTATCTTATTTAATTACATTAGTACTGCCTCTGGTCTTCAGGAATGGTTTGCCCATAAAGTAACTTTAAAAAGTCGCCTCGATTACGTTTTCGTGTTTGATGACGGACAAGAGCTTAAAGCGACATTGTTAAAAACCGTTAATAATAAATCCGTTCGTTTCCGTTTTGAAAACAGTCCGGAAGATGAATATATCGAAATGGACATTATTATTGATGAACTGACAGAGGACGTTGCCTTAAAGGTAACCGAGTTTTGTAAAGAAGAAGAAAAAAGAGAAATAGAAGAATTATGGCATGCTCAGGTTGAAACCCTGAAAGATGTTATGGGCGCCTGATTCTTTGGAATACTGTTTGCATAATGTTGTGCACTCAGGCACAAACTCCGGATGAAGAAAATCAATCTTTTAGTTATTAAAGCATTTGTGGGTCCTTTTTTAGGCACCTTCTTCATTTCTATGTTCTTGTTTTTAATGCTATTCCTCTGGAAGTACATTGATGATCTTGTAGGCAAAGGTTTGGAATGGCATGTTGTAGCGAGATTATTATTCTTTTCGCTGGCTGATTTAATTCCAATGGCTTTGCCATTAGCTGTATTATTATCCAGTCTGATGACCTTCGGAAACTTATCCGAATCATATGAAATGGTGGCGTTAAAGGCTTCCGGTGTCAGCATATACAGAGCTTTGGCGCCAGCATTTGTAATTATTGTTTTTCTTGCATTTGCTACTTTCTATGTATCCAATGTTGTAATCCCCAAAGCTAACCTCGAAGCTAAAAGTCTGCTTTGGGACATTCGAAATAAAAAACCTGCTTTTGATATTCAGGAAGGTGTTTTCTATGACGGGATAGAAGGCTATCAAATCAAAATTGGCAAAAAAGACAAAGACAACGAAACAATCAGAGATATTTTAATTTACGAAGCCAAGCCTGGTTATAGCGAACTATCAATCGTCCGGGCAGAATCAGGTCAGATGAAACTAAGTGATGATAAACGCTTATTGTACTTTACACTAAAAAACGGTACCCGCTACGAAGAACTGGTGGAGAACAGCAATTACAACAAGCGCATACCTGCCACTACCACTTTTTTCAAGGAACAGAAAATGACCTTTGATTTAAGTGATCTTGATCTAAAGCAAACCGACAAAGAACTTTTCAAAGGCAGTGCTGTCATGATGAACATCAATGAACTTCAACTGGCAATAGATTCATCAAAAAAAGAAATAAAAAAGCGAAATACAGCAACCAGAGACTATCTCAGACCATATTATCCTAATCCAAAGGAATTAATGCAGGGCTCTAATGTTTTAGACAGTCCCGCTCTGATACATGATACCATCATTAATAATTTCAACAAACTCAACCGTTATACCATCCTTGATATGGCTCTGGGTTCTACCCGCAACCTTAAAAGCATCATAGAATCTTCGGCTCAGCAACTTGAAGAAATAAAGAACGACGACCGGATGTTTACAATAAAATGGCACGAGAAATTTACACTCTCATTTGTGCTTATTGTACTTTTTCTGCTTGCTGCTCCACTTGGCACAATTATCAGAAAAGGTGGTATAGGCATGCCAATGGTTGTTTCAATCATCATGTTTATCCTCTACTATGTCATCAACATGATTGGCATTAAAATGGGACGTGAAGGTATAGTATCAGAATGGATTGGGGCCTGGCTGGCAAGCATGATTTTACTACCTGTCGGTATTTTTGTCTTAAACAGAGCAGCCAATGAGTCTGCAATTTTTGATAAAGACCGATATCAGAAGCTGATTGAAAAAATCAAAAAGTACTTCACTAAACGTCAAAAAGATTCATCAATTTAGTGAGATTCCCCACAAGCCTCTGCCGCTTGTAGATACGAGTAACATTTTATCCTTCGAAAAGTATTTTACTTCTGAAACCCCCACCTCAGGGAAATTTTTTCCCAGTTGTTTCCATTGCTTCTGATCAAAGATGTACACACCATTTGCTGTGCCGCAAATCCATCTACCCGCGGCATTAACCAGACAATTAACCGGTAAGTTGGGCAAACCCTTCGACTGGTTGTGAAACGTTCTGCCACCATCATAAGAGATATAGACTTTATTTAGTGCATCTTTTTTATCCAGATGATTAAAACTAATCGCAATTTCTGTTTTCTTACTTTTATGAATACTTGAAACAGATGCGTTTTTTAAAACTGGCAGCATTGCAGAAAAATCTTTCCAGGATACTCCCCCATTATCGGTATGCCAGAGAACTTTTTCAGATTTGTTCGATGTATTTTTATAGGCTAACCAGATATCTTTTTCATTAGATGGATCAACATAGAATGCGGCAATCTGTTTATTTTCGGTGTTGATATCCGAGCTCAGTAATTCGAAATACCCATTTCCCTGCTTTCGGTATAGCTGACTATTGGCTATAAAAAAATTTCCAGTTAAAGAATGATAAGACAATTGAGAACTTAGTTGCTCAGAACCCGCGTGAGCATATTTAAAATTTTTGCCATTATCTGTGCTTATAAAATTCCTATTTGACAAAAGCGTAGCGAAATTTAAACTATCTCCTATGGCAAGCACTTTATCTGCAAATCCCGCCACTGCTGAACTTTGCCATTTTCCATTCTGATAAACAAATATTCCATTATTTCCGGCACCTGCCATTATTGTATTATTCGCAGAGCGATCAAATCCATA
>JBJTNS010000168.1:0-8837 GCA_046074245.1 Chitinophagaceae bacterium
GACATAGAATTCCTACCGTCGATATAAATGTTTTGGGCTTGCCCAAGAAAAAACGCACTAAAAAACAGAGTAAAAAATAAACATTTCATATATATTTGACAAAGAGACGTATAAAAATGCTGCATTGCTTAGTATTTTTTATTGTCACAAATTACAAAACCAGTGTCTAATGAACTAAAAGGTGTTTAGCGATATTGAAATATTACAGGGATGCAAGCGACAGGAGCGACAATTTCAGGAGCATCTGTATAAACAATACGCCCCGAAAATGTTTGGGATATGTTTAAGATATGCGCCAGACAGAGATGTAGCTAATGACATATTTCAGGAAGGTTTTATAAGAGTATTCCAGAATATTCATCAATTTAAAGGTGAGTCAGCACTTAGTTCATGGATGTACAGAGTCTTTGTTACCACAGCCATTAATTATATTCAGCGCACATTAAAGGGTCGATTTGAGGTGAGCATGAATGAGGCGCTTTTAGAAAAAGAAGACCAAATGGATGAATCAGAGCGCGACCATTGGTTAAATCATGTTACCAGAGATGAGGCATTACTGATGGTTCAGGAATTACCGGAGAAATATCGATTAATCATCAATTTATATGCGATAGACAAAATGAGTCACCATGAAATATCAGTATTGCTTGGCATTTCAGAAACCAGTTCGCGGTCGCAGTTATCCAGAGCGCGCAAGCTGTTATCAGATAAGTTAAAATTAGCTTTAAGTAAAAAGATTGGAGAATAAGGGTTCACATATCGATCAATTTTTTGAAATTCAGTTAGGTCAGTTACAATCAGAGGCCAGGCAGGATGTTGTGGATGCAATATTCAAACATCTTGAACATACTGAGCATCCGATAGATTATGCTTTAGATAAAACATTAAGTGATTTTTCAGAAGCACCTTCTTCCCTATCTGTATTGGAAAATCCCGGAAGTAATTACCCCATCATTGATCTGGTCTTACACCGACAACTTAAAGCATATGAGGAAGCACCAGACAAATCGTTTTCCTTTGAGCCCGTTAGAAAAAAACGCAGAATACTCTGGTTATTATTGATAACCCTATGTATTTCTTCAATAAGTTATACCATCTGGTTAAGTAAAAACAGTACTTCTTCAGAACAGGGAGTATCAATAAATTCTAAGCAGCAAATTCAATCAGACGAGAAAACGACACACGACACAGATGTTCAAACAGAATCTGAAATTCTGAAGGCATTGAGTGTAACAAAAAAGTATAAAACTAATCCACTTCTGAATTTAAACCCTGCTCAATGGTCCGATTTAAATAATGAGAATGAACTGATAGAGGAGATTGAAAACAATGGTATGGAGACATATTTGGGTTTAAAAGGAATAACGTCATATCATATAGGGATACATATTGATGAGACCGGTAGAATCAACTTAAAGACCAAGCCATATGGTTTACACTATAAAGCTGCTCCATTTAGTATAACGATTCAGACTGGCATTAATAGTGAAATTGGGCAAAGCAATGTACTTTTGAGTGACAATCAGCATAAAGATGCTCAGGCATTATTTAGTGAAAGTAATGGTAAATACAGAACTGGCAAGATGCTTGGTTTTAGTTTTGACTATCAGTTAAGCAAGAAATTAAGCATTGCAACAGGTATTACATATATCAGCAGCAGCAATAGTAGTTCGCTTGATTATTTCTACACAGATGTGCCTGTTTATGATACTACAGGCGCTTTAAGAGGGTATTTAAAACGACCAGGCAGTAATTCCAATCATACAGAAGCAGAGCTTAGAAACGAAAGTCGCAGTCTACTTGTTCCTATTAATATTCAGTACCAGTTTTTACAATTTAGAAAATTAGGGATATGGTTAGGCGCCGGAACACAGATAGCCTTACAGCGACAAATAACAGGACAGTATTTTGATTTCAAAGTAGAGCATCTGGTATCAAACAGTCAGAAATTTTCGAGAGGACTGTTACCGCAGATGCAAATAGGATTCAGATATCCATTGACAAATAAATGGCAACTGAGCACACAGTTTCAGATATCCAGACAAACATTAACATTTAACATACAAGAGGCTATATTCAGAAGAGTTGAGTTATTACCAGCATTGAATTTTGGTCTTATTTATACCCCTCATATACGCATTAAATGAAAAGAGTAATACTTATATTTTTACTATTGATTTACTTCCAACTATTGGAATCGCAGACTTTTCTTAAAAAAGGCAATGGATTACAGATAAAAACGTTTTACCATCAGCAGAATATTAATTACTATTTGACATGCAGTAACAGTAAAGGGCAAATTTATTCGATCTTGTATGATACAGTAAGTTCCGGGTTTATTTTCGGGCATGAGTATTCGCAGATAAGACTAAGGATATTTAATGGGATATCCTGGTTAACCACATCGCCAATCAGGATTTATAGCAGGTATACAATTGATGCACCGCGAGTATTGGACATACAGGTTGTAAAAGACAAGGTATATGTATGTGGAAGCTTTGATTCAACTGACAACAATTTAGGATCAGGCATACTAAGCTATTACAACAATTCATGGCAGCGCGTGGCGCAAAATATTTTACAGAGAAATCCGGATTATTTTGAAGTGAGTAAGATTCATCAGGCAGGAAATGAGATTTTAATAGCAGGAAATTTTGATAGTATTCCCGGAGAGCGGGTAAATGGATTGTTATTGTTAAGCAATAATATCTGGAAAAGTATTGGAGCGGGTAGTTTAAAAGGCTTTCAGAATTTATCTGGCACCAGTAATGTGTTTTTTTACGGTGGCCAGGATTCTTTGTATGTTTACAATAAAAACAAGATCAAACCAGATAGTATAGAAATTGGAGGTACTATTATTAAGAAGCTGGGTATTTATAGAAATTCAGAATTTCAAGCCATCGAGCATCCGTTTAATTATATTGGAGCATTGGCAGAATACAGGAAACAGTTGCTTGTATTACCTACCAGCAATCTCATCTATATAAAAACGATATCTTATAGAGACAATGGAATATGGAAGAATTATAGTATTCCGGGGAGCGACTCATTTTACACCACTAATTATCTGGGTCATCTGGAATCCAATAATACAATATTTCTGTTTTTTCAGGCACCCGGCACCGGAATTAGTATTTATAGTTTTGACGGTGTAGAGATACAGCTTAAAAGCAGGTTCAAGTTATCTGACAAATATTTAAATCTTGAGTTATCGAGGAATGATGCAGAGGCTTTTATTACAGGAAATTTCGGCACTTTAACTACAGGTAATTACAATGATTCCTTTCAAAGAATTGTAGGAATTCGATTTACATCTGGCACCATGGTTTCTGGAAAATGTTATCACGACTTAAACTCAGATGGAATATATCAAAGTGGCGAGCCATTGTTGAATGGTATAAAAGTATACGACAACAACAATACCAATCAAACACTAAGTAATCTGGCTGGAGTTTACACTTTATATAGCCCGTCAGGAACTAATATCAGTATTGGAGCGCAGTCAGAGAATGGTTTATCATACTCAGGAAATATCAGTATTTCAAACAGTAAAGACAGTATTTATCTGGTAGATTTACCATTGACAAGTGTTGTTCAATCAGACCTCGGAGTTTATGTGTATTCGGGCACCGGACGGAGAGCTAAGCAGGGATTTGAAACATCGTATGCAATAGAATTAAACAATAGTTCGGATCAGACAAGAAATGTAATGCTGATGGTAAGTTATGATAAACGAATAAAAAATCTCAACTTTAAGAACTTCACCACAGTCAGTCAAAGTCAGGGACATTTTACGATTTTAAAAACAATGGAAGCACGGAGTAAAGTATTATTGTATTATAGTGTTATTTATTCGGTGGACAGTTTTATTCTTGGAGAACAGGTATTAACAAGCGTAATGTTGAATTTAAACGACGACCAATCAATCAACAACAGAGATACACTTATTCAGACGATAGTTTCGGCATATGATCCCAACATTAAAGTAGCCCTTCCCTCAGAAGTTGTAAGCAATCAGACTACAATTAAGTATGTTATTTATTTTGAGAATCTGGGCAACGATACCGCATTAAACGTAACGGTAATTGACACTTTTGAAACATTATTAAGTTTAAGAGATGTGGTGTATGGCGGCACAACCCATGGTAATGTAAGGCCATCGATAGAAAACAACTGTCTGATCTGGCATTTTGAAAACATCAAATTACCACCGAAAAGTACCGACAGCATTAATAATAAAGGGTATGTCAGTTTCAGGTCAAACTTGAATTCACAGGCAAAAAAAGGAGACACCATTTTTAACAAAGCAGCTATTTTTTTCGACTATCAGAAGCCCGTAATAACCAATAGAGCGAAGGTAACATTTGTGAAAAACAGTTCAATTTCAAGCACATCAAAAACTAAAGGCATTGAGTTTTATCCGAATCCATCTTCAGGGGGAATAGTATATAAAAATATCAATGACGAAATAGCAGAATTAGAATTCTATAATGATATCGGACAATTGGTACATACAGAAAGCATTGGCAATAATGGGTATATTGATTTAAGTGAAGTATTGATTGCCGGCATTTACACAATAAAAGTCAAGGGTTCTGCAGAAGCAGCCGGGAAATTAATAATAAGCAAATAAATCAATGTGAATGGCAGGAACATATACTGTCATTCTTAGCTTTCTCGAAGCACTCCTTCCCTTCTTTGAAAGAAAAGTAGGCCAGAAAAAGAGAACCGAGAGCATCGACATAGGGAATTTTAAAAAGCGAGTAACACAGACTGCTAATGAGCAAAACGAATGACATATAAATACACACACGTGCACATTCAGCATCAGCCATAATAGCGGGAGAGTTGAGTGCTTTGCCCACTTTAAGTTTCCAGATAATTGTCAACCACATAATTAAAATAGACACCAGAGAAATACATACACCCCAGAATGTTGTGAGCGGTTGGTGACCGGAATAAAAGGAGAAAGCAGCTGTGATGACTAGCAATAAGACCAGCAAATAGAAAGCGACACCGGTAATTTTCAGTGCTTGTTTTTCAAAACCAGAGCGTGCGCTGTCAGGGTTATGTTTGATTCTACTAATCATAAGGGCGATACCGGCACCTGAAATAACCTCAATAAAACTGTCAGCACCAAAACCGAAAAGTGTAAGAGATTCGTCTTCAGCGCCAAAAACAGTAGCTAAAGCACCTTCAGCAACATTATAAAGAATGGTGAAGATGGCGAGAAAAAGCGCCATCGAATAGTATTTTTTTTTATCAATATAGATAGAGGTATCCATTATTTATGGGTGGTTTGAGGATTATCTTTTTTACGAAAAATATTACCGCAGTCAATGCAATGGAATTTTTTGACATAAATAGGCAGAGGAATCAACATTAGCAGCATACCAATAACTTTACCGATACCATAATCTTTTTCTGGCGATACTTCCTGAGAGCCACAAGCGGGGCAAATTAGAGGCTTTTCATGTTTCATAGTTATTACAAAATAACTACAAGTTCATTAAAAAAGCAATTAATTGAACAAATAGAAAACCAATACAGATAGTATTGAAATTAATATAAGCGCCAGGAAAACAATACGGATGGGTGGCGACAATTGATTAATGACAGGCCATTTATCGGTAATTTTTTGCAACGGGTAAGGAGCAAAATGAGATTTGGGAGCTTTCATTAAATGGTGTTCAACCAGTAGATTTAGGGCTGTAGTATATTCGCTTGCCGGCACCATTAGCTTAACACCACCCAGAGCATTAGAATGCAGTGATACATTTTGTACGGTCAGCTCATTTAGTAAATGTGTTTGAATATCATTGGCATTTAGCAGAGCAACCGCCAAAGCTGCCTCATGAGGGTATGTATAGGTTTTTAGGATGACGAATTCAGGATACATCATTAATGATTTTTTTGAATAAGGCTAATGAAATCTCTGAATAACTGAAAAGCTTCAGAAAAATTAGTAAGCGGCACATTGGCAGCTTTATCGTTTACATCGTGATAGTATGGGTATGGTCCGAGTAAATAAAAAAAGAAAGAAGGCACACCAGCTTCAGAGAACCAGTAATGATCGCTATTTCTGGCTTTTCCTCTGGCTTTGATAGCAGGCAGATATGCGGCATCGTCGTTAACAGATTTTAACAAAAGAAATTCTTTAGCATATACCATACCGTTGACCGCCATAACACCTTCGGCACCATTACCCATCAGGTCGATATTGATTAAGAACTTGATATTATCCAGGGGGAAAAGAGGATGATCGACAAAGTACTTAGAGCCGATAAGCCCAGTTTCTTCACCAGAAAAAGCGATAAAAGCGACAGAGTATGGCTGAGGATTTTCTTTGTAGTATTTTGCAAGATTCAGCAACATAGCAATACCACTTGCATTATCATTAGCACCAGGGAAGAGTGCTTTATTTCCCATCATTCCAAGGTGATCATAGTGTGCGGTAATAACCACAAAACTATCTTTGTATTTAGAGCCTTCAATATAACCGATTACATTTTGAGAAGTGTAAGGTGCATAGAATTTATTTTTTATTTTTATTTCGAATTTGGCCGGTTTAGAGCGATCGAAAACAGATGAGAGCAAGGTGATGGATGGCACTTTAGACACTCTCGGGCTGCTGCTCCAGGTGAGTTTATCATTAGTAAGTTTAATAAGTAATTCCTTTTTGAAATCGGCACCATATTTTTTTAGGGTTATAGCGGCTTCTTCAAAATAGTTTGGGGTAAAAGTATCGAGAACGGCGGCTTTCAGCAAGTAGCCTTTTGAATCGTAATGTGATTCTGTATTAAGTTCTGAGAGAGGGATGAACTGAATTTCACCATTAAAATCGCAGGAAGGCGAAGACGGATCGATAAGATAATCGACTCCAGGGGTAAGTTTGACACCATTAAGTACAACTTCAACAGTATTGGGAAATGTATTCACTGAGAAATCAAAATTTTGCAGGTACTGACCTTTAAAGTTTTTCAAACCGTGACTTTTAAATTGAGATTCAATGTATGCAGCAGCTTTTTTATCGCCTTTTTTCACATACCCTCTTCCGTAGAAAGAGGGAGAACACAGATCATTGATGACTTTACGGGCATAGAGTGTATCCTGAGCAAAGGTAGTCAGATAAGTAAAAGTGAAAACAATTGAAAAAGAGAATTTTAAAATCATTACGCAAATATAAGAGGTAAGATGATATAACGCAGATAGAAGAAAACTATTATGACAATAATAGGAAGAGCAGAGATAGAACATCAGCAATAAGAAATGAGATGTAAGTATAGGAGACAGAAATTTCTAAAAAAAAATTGTGATTTTATTTTAAAAATATAGTTATTTGCACCAACCAAAAAAATTACATCATGTCAGAAGTAGCAGAAAAAGTAAAGTCAATCATCGTTGACAAATTAGGAGTAGAAGAAAGCGAAGTAACTCCAGAGGCAAGTTTCACCAACGATTTAGGTGCAGACTCATTAGACACTGTTGAATTGATCATGGAATTTGAAAAAGAATTCAATATTGCAATTCCAGATGAGCAAGCAGAGAAAATCGTTTCTGTAGGCGATGCCATTTCATACATCGAAAACAACTCTAAGTAGTATTTACCCTTTAACATATACATGCAATTCAAACGTGTAGTAGTTACAGGATTAGGCGCTCTTACACCACTAGGGAACAATCTCCAAGCATATTGGGAAGGACTCTCTAATGGTGTAAGCGGAGCCGACATGATTACGCTATTTGACACCACCAAATTCAAAACGAAATTTGCTTGTGAAGTTAAGAACTTCAATCCTGAGGATTTCATGGACCGCAAAGAAGCCAGAAAACTGGATCGCTTTGCGCAATTTGCGTTGGTAACAACCGAGGAAGCTATTAAGGATTCCGGTTTAGATCTGGAAAAAATTGAAAAATCCAGGGTTGGTGTAATCTGGGGATCAGGTATTGGCGGATTAACTTCATTCTTCCACGAGAGTGCAGATTTCGCTAAGGGCGATGGTACACCTAGATTTTCACCATTTTTTATAACAAAAATGATTTCTGACATAGCCGGCGGCCTTGTCAGTATCAAATACGGCTTCGGTGGTCCGAATTACACCACAGTGTCCGCTTGTGCATCCAGTAACAATGCGTTAATAGACGCATTCAACATGATCAGACTTGGTAAAAGTCCTGTTATTGTAACCGGAGGTTCAGAGGCATGTGTTAACGAACCAGCAGTCGGGGGCTTCAATAGTATGAAAGCTCTAAGTGAAAGAAATGACAGTCCGAAGACTGCATCGCGTCCGTTCGATAAAGACAGAGATGGCTTTGTTTTAGGCGAAGGATCAGCAGCTTTGGTACTTGAGGAATACGAGCATGCAAAAGCAAGGGGAGCAAAAATTTACTGCGAGGTAGTAGGTACAGGTTTAAGTGCGGATGCTTATCACATGACAGCACCTCATCCTGAAGGTTTGGGAGTAATCAATGTGCTTAACTGGGCACTTGAAGAAGCCAACATGAAGGTAACCGACATCGACTATATCAATGTTCATGGCACATCAACGCCACTTGGTGATATTGCTGAATTAAAAGCCATACAATCTGTTTTTGGCGAGCATGCATACAAAGTCAATATAAGTTCTACAAAATCTATGACTGGCCATTTATTAGGTGGTGCCGGAGCAATAGAGTCAGTAGCTTCTATAATGGCTATGAAACATGGCATCATCCCTCCTACCATTAACCATTTTACTGATGACCCAGAAATTGACAACAAACTAAATTTTACATTTAATAAAGCCCAAAAAAGAGTTGTAAATGCAGCTTTAAGTAATACCTTCGGCTTTGGTGGT
>JBJTNS010000169.1:0-5895 GCA_046074245.1 Chitinophagaceae bacterium
AAAGGCAGAGTACTCTGACCACGATCGATGCGAATATGTTTAAGTAAGGTACCGAAAGTGATATGACGGTTGTCTAAAGCCGTTTTAAAATCTTGTTTACGCTGAGTAAGGTATTGTTCAAAATGCCATTGTCCCTGCACATTACTCAGCATAGGAATCATATTAACACAATGCCCCATCAGCGCATTCATATTCACCAGAGGCTGAGCAGCGGTAGGCAAACCTATAACAAATGAAGACACACCAGATTTGCGGTATAGCAACACTTCGAACAGAGAGCACATTGTAACGAGCAAACTGCAGCCCACTTTATCACTAAGCACTCTCAGATTCTGGAAAGAAGTTTCATTTAAAGGAAAGCTGATATGATTACTTTTATAAACGTATTCAGAGGGACGAGCTGCTGCATATGGTAAGGCAGGAAGTGGTTTAAAATCTTTGTACAGATGCTTCCAGAAATTTTTAACAGAAATAAACTGTTCACTGGTATGGTAACTGGATTCAATCGCGGCAAAATCGACATAAGAGAGAGGCTCGGTCAGTTTGGTTTCAGGATGGAGAAGAGAGTTGTAGATAGCACCGATTTCAGAAATAATCAGGCCCAGAGTCCATCCATCACAAATAACATGGTGAGCAAGTAAAGTAAGGTAATGAGTAGAATGCTGACTTAACAAATGGAACTGGTAGAGCGGACCATTTTGCAGATCAAAACTATGATTGGCAAAGTTCTTCCTGATTTCAGAGAGCTGAGATTCAGGATGATCTTTTTCAGAGAGAGTTAATTGAGTGAATACAGCAGAAGGCGCATCTGTAATCAGACATAAATTTCTGGCAGAATCGAAACGCATTCTGAAATTATCATGCCTTTGCACCAGCGCATCAAGAGTTTGTTTTAAAAGATTGGTATCGAGATTACCAGTAATTTTAAGTGTAATATTTTGGTTAAAGGCCTTGTTGGCATCATCACCCCCGATGGCACAGGCTGAGAGAATTTCTGATTGTTGTTCAGTGCATTTAAACTGACTCAGTACATTTCCAGCAAGCTGACTGGTATTTTGCGGACTATTACTGGCAGACTGCTTCATTTTAAAATACCGTAGGTGCAACTGTAGCAGAGTACTTCAGGAAGCACGGTTAAACCAGGTGAAAGATATGAAAGACAGTAGAGCATAAATCAATCAGAAGATGACTCTCCTGTCCATCAGAAAACAGAGTTTAAGGTTAAAGCAGATCGTGTTCATTTTTGTGTCGTGTAATCACTTAATCCATTTAAGACCAAGTGGTAAATGCAAAAATACAGATAAGACGGCAAAAAACAAGGGTTATCCACCATTTATTAACATTATTTTCCAAACTCAGGCATTTGTTAAAATATATTTAATTCAAATTCAGCGATTTAATAAATTTAGCATAAATTAAAAAAATGTTGAACTATAAGGACAGAAGGAACAAGAACGGAGAAATCCAAACAATCATCCAATAAATTTCAAATCCAAAATTTAACTTTTTTGCTAAATTAATATATATTTGCTAAATATATATACATAATCATGGAAGATTTAAAATGTCCAAAATGTCAATCCTTTCATATTGTCAAAAGTGGCATTATTTCTGGGAGACAGCGGCACAAGTGCAAGAATTGCAATTTCTATTTTACGGTCGATAAAATCGGCAAGCGAATAGACCCTTATTATGTCACAAAGTCATTGCAGCTTTACATCGAAGGTCTGAGTTACCGTGAGATTGAACGCTTACTTGGCGTTTCGCATGTATCTGTAGCCAACTGGGTAAAACAATACGGACTAAGCAGACCGATTAATCTGCAGTACCATCCAAGCTATAAGATCCTCACCCATCAACAACTCTTAAGTCACTTTGAAGACAAGGCTACGCTCAAAGGCGCTGGAAGCATTATCACAGAAGTTGGAGATAAATACATGCTTATTCAATGGGACAGGTTTAAGCAATAAGCTGAATTTATGAACTTTAAAAACTAAAATATATATCTAATTTACATCTATGTATATTAAACTTGATTCTTGGATATAAAAAAATTCTATTTGTGACGTCGATTGTGAGGTAAAACAGACAGCGGCCACAAAAAGAACCTTTTATACCAATGAAAAATATACTTACTACTCTACTCATCACAATTGCACTTGCAGGTGCCACAGAACATCTGCAGGCGCAAGGCTCAGAACTCTACGGTTCGGGCATGAAGTTCAAACTCAATGAAGATGGATCCAAGTACATGAGATTCATTACCTGGCATCAGGTTTGGACACGTTACAATCAGAACAACGAAGGATCTGCCCGTCAGGGTGTCGCACAAAAAGAAACTTTTGACATCGGCATCAGACGTTCCAGATTCCTCTTTCTTGCTCAGATTAATCCCAGATTCCTTATTTTATTCCATGCCGGCATCAACAACCAGACCTCTTATACTGGTGGATACCTCGGCTCTACAGATGCTAAAAAGCCACAACTTTTTATTCACGATTTATGGAATGAATTCAAAGTAATTGACAAGAAAAAATTCAAACTGGATTTTGGTGCAGGCCTGCATTACTGGCATGGTGTATCAAGAATGAGCAGTGCTTCTACCCTTAATTTCCTGGCATACGATGCGCCTATCTTCAACTGGTCTAACATAGAAACTACCGACCAGTTTGCCAGATACATCGGCATTTATGCGAAAGGTAAACTCGCTAAACTCGACTATCGTTTCAACTTAAGCGAGCCTTTTTACACCAACACTTCAAAGGCCATTTCTACTACTGCCGCCTTATACAATCCAGGAAATGTCTACAAAATAAAAGCAGGTTATGCCTCATGGCAGTTCCTGGATCAGGAATCTAACTTACTTCCATTTACTGTTGGAACTTATGTTGGCAGTAAAAAAGTGTTCAATATCGGTGCAGGTTTTTTACATAATAAAAAAGCTATGTGGACCAAGAAAACCTCTTGGACAGGAACAGATTCTATCAACTATCACGACATGAAATTATTTGCTTTTGACATGTTTCTTGACATCCCTTTAAACAAAGAAAAAGGCACAGCACTTACTGCTTATGTCGTCGACTATGTCAATAATTTCGGACCAAACTTTGTCAGAAGCATCGGCATCATGAATCCGGCACTTGAAAATGCAGCCGGAGCAGGTACCAGTAGTTACAGAGGCAATGCATTACCATTAATTGGCACAGGCAATACCTTATACGGACAAGTTGGTTATTTGCTGCCAAAAACACTGTCTAAAAAATTCAAACTACAACCTTATGGTGCTTATACACTTTCAAATTTCGAAGGCGTAAAAGACATCACCGGAAAAAAACATGCAGTGAATGTTCTGGATCTGGGTGCCAATATGTTTCTTGAAGCTCATCACGCCAAAATCACTTTAAACTACAGAAACCGCCCCGATTTCAGTCAGATAAACAAAGCGAATTTCAAACTACAATACAAACCAGAAATCACTTTACAATTTCAAGTTTACCTATAAAAGATATTTATGAATACAACAAAAACAACATCAAAAGGCATTTGGAGTGTCATTACAGCGTCGTCTGTAGGCACTTTAATTGAATGGTACGATTTCTACATTTTCGGAAGTCTGGCTACCATTATCTCTACTCAATTTTTCCCTGAAGACAAAGGCAGTGCAGCTTTACTGAGCACACTGGCCATTTTTGCTGCAGGCTTTATTGTTCGTCCGTTCGGCGCCCTCGTTTTTGGTCGCCTTGGCGATATCGTTGGAAGAAAGTACACCTTCCTATTAACGCTGGTACTGATGGGAGGTTCAACATTTGCGATTGGTTTAATTCCAAGCTATAAAACCATAGGTGTTGCGGCCCCGCTGCTAGTATTACTGCTCAGACTCATTCAAGGACTAGCGCTCGGAGGCGAGTATGGCGGAGCCGCCACCTATGTTGCAGAACACTCTCCTGCTAACCGACGCGGCTTCTTCACCTCCTGGATTCAGACCACTGCTACACTGGGTTTATTTCTGTCACTTGGTGTTATCCTTGTAACCCGCACCACCATGGGCGTAGACAAGTTCAACGACTGGGGCTGGAGAATTCCTTTTATCGTTTCTTCATTACTTGTCATTCTTTCTATCTACATCCGTTTAAAAATGAATGAATCTCCATTGTTTGATAAACTTAAAAAAGAAGGTAAAACCTCTTCAAATCCATTGAAAGAAAGTTTCACTAAAAAAGAAAATCTTAAAATGGTACTCTTAGCACTTTTCGGTGCTGTAATGGGACAAGGTGTCGTTTGGTATACCGGTCAGTTTTATGCTCAGTCGTTTATGGAGAATGTCTGTAAAATAGACTTTGCTCAATCGCGAACCATACTGCTCTGGGCCATTGCATTTGCCACTCCATTCTTTGTCGTCTTTGGTGCATTGAGCGATAAAATCGGCAGAAAATGGATCATGTTAACAGGTATGTTGCTTGCAATTATATCTTACAGGCCTATCTACACTAAATTCCTGGCCATGACAGATGCCAAAACCAAGGTTGAACTGAGCGATAAAACGAAAGTTGAATCGACCACTACTTTAATGAAAAACAACAAAGATTCTCTGATTAAAACCATCACCACCAGGCACTACGAAGATGGTTCTGTTTTCAAAGAAACTAAAACAGATACCTTCTTTACAGCTACCGCAAGTATTTCTGTAAAACCAGGCATTAAAATGGAAAAAAATGTAGGCGATGGATTATACTGGATGTTTATCTTCCTGGTATTTATTCAGGTGCTCTATGTCACCATGGTTTACGGTCCGATTGCAGCCTTCCTGGTAGAGATGTTCCCTACAAGAATCAGATACACCAGTATGTCTCTTCCTTACCATATTGGCAATGGGGTATTTGGCGGACTGGTTCCATTTATCAGCACACTCATCATCGAATACACAAAATCGGCAGACAATCCGACGGGTACGCCACTTGCAGGACTCTGGTATCCGATTATCGTAGCGGCAATTTGTTTTGTCATAGGGACATTGTATCTTTCGAACAAAAAAGACGAAAATGTTGAAGACGATGAAAATGTATACATTCACAATTAATCATTAAAAAATATGAACAGTTTAAAAAGATTTTTAGGTATAGTATGGATCTTATTAGGTCCTGCCGTATTAGGCTACTTGCTTTTTGAAGCAATAAAAAAGAACAACATGCCAAACAGCACAGCAAATGACATGTTGCAATGGGGAATAATCATTGGTATATTTGTTCCGATAGGCATCGGACTAATGATTTTTGGTTATTACTCACTTAAAGGTGCTTACGATCTGGAAGAATAAATAAAGCTTTAAAATGAAAGAACGGAATACCAGACAGAAACTCCTGGCATTGGCGATTACCGCAGCGGTATTATTTAATATACCGATTATGGAGACCGTCAACAAGCCTGTTTTATTGTTTGGTATTCCTCTTTTGTATTTGTACATCTTTGTTGTCTGGGTTGTATTTGTTATTATTCTCTACCGTTTAACCCGTAAAACTGAACTATGAATCCGATTTTAGTTGTTGTTGTATCCCTTATTTACCTTGGAATATTGTTCCTGGTAGCATGGAAAGCGCAACAATGGTCGGCATTTATCAGCCTTAAATTAGGCTCATGGATTTACCCGCTTTCTCTGGGTGTCTATTGCACGGCATGGACCTATTTTGGTAGCATTGGCAAGGCTACAGTTGATGGCATAGAATTTCTGGCCGTCTACATCGGACCACTTTTAATGGTGCCCCTTTCTGCCATCATCTTAAGAAAAATTATTCGCATCAGCAATGTTCAGAGAACTACCACCATTGCAGATTTTATCTCGTCCAGATATGGTAAAAACATCTCCTTAGGCAGCATTGTTACCATCATGTGCTTCTTTGG
>JBJTNS010000170.1:0-4356 GCA_046074245.1 Chitinophagaceae bacterium
ATTGCTTTTTGCGATTATTTTGCATTTTAACTATTTGTGTTATGAAAAGCTGTGTTTATATTCTTGAATGTTCTGATGGCTCATATTATGTTGGAAGTACTCATAATTTAGAGTTAAGATTTCATCAACATGAAATTGGAATAGGTGCGAATTATACATCAAAACGAAGACCCTTAAAACTTGTTTTTTTTGAAGAATACGATAGAATTGATGAGGCATTTCTAAGAGAACATCAAATAAAAAAGTGGTCAGTTTCTAAAAAGAAAGCTCTGATAAACAAGGATCCACAATCACTAAAGAAACACTCCAGAAAAAGAAAATAACAAGACCCTTCGATGCAGGTTTCGACACATGACTCGCTTCTCTCGTCATTGCTCAACCTTTACTCAGGGACCCTATGCTTATTTCTCTAATATTAAAATTATTGATTCGGGTGCCTGAGTAAGAATTGAGTAAGCATGTAGCGAATGCGAAATGCGCATCGAAATTCGCATCGAAGGCTATCGCCCTAAAATTGGATACTATTCCCTTCGATGCAGGTTTCGACGCCGCGTTTTTTTTATACTAACTGCTAATCATTCTTCCGTGGGCGGAAGGGACGCAGGAAACTTGTTAATGGTCCGATTTTGCGGGTTTGGATCCACACCTTGCCCTGACCGCTGAAACGGCATACCAGACCCTCGCCTGAAAAGAATAGAGATTTATAGCCTCCAACTCGCGAAACCCTGTAATCAAGGCCCTGTGTAAACGCCACGATATGACCCGTGTCTACAATGTATGAATCGGTAACATCAATTTCCATAATGCCACCATAACTGTTAAACCATAAATCGCCAGTGCCACTGGCTTTGATCAGAAACATGTTCTCGCCAGAGAAAAAGGCTTTCGTTACACCCTGCCATTTTGAGTCGATGCTCAATGCCGGATCAGATGCTACATATGCCGAATTCTGCAGGTAAATCGTCTCCTCATTTAAGTATACATGCGACATATCGCCAGGGGCAGAAGGGGCAATGGTGATTTCGCCCGGACCGTTTTGAGCGGTGAATTCGTTGATGAACAACGACTCTCCTGTAAGAAAACGACCAAGTCCACCTTTGAATTTTGTCTTCATCTGGATATTGGTGTCCATAGTTGCCATGGCTGATGCCTCCACTTTAAGGGTGGTATTGGCTGGTATTTGCACAGTTAAAAAACTGTAGTCTGGTTTGTGATCGATGCTGAATTGAAATTTTTCCATAGCATTAAAGGGGTTTAAGATTTGGACCTAAGTTAGAACCGAAACTGTTCGGGTTGTGCGACTGGCACCAGAGTGTGCCCTTGCCTTTAAAGCGACATACCAGGCCTTCGCCTCCTAAAATTGAAGACATCCAGCTGGCGCCTGCTTTGCTGATTTTGAAACTCAGACTTGGCTCGAATGCCACAATATGCCCTGTGTCTACAATGTATTCGCCATCTACTTCTATAGGATATATCATGCCATAAGCATTGATTAATACTTTGCCTGTACCATTAAGGTTCAGCCAGAATAAACCTTCGCCTGAAAACATGGATTTCATACCTTGCCAACTGAAATCTACTTCGATGTCAGGCTCGGATGCCATGTATGAGCCACCCTGAACAATCAGTTTTTCGCCGTTGAGTTCTTTAACAAACATATCGCCGTGCAGGGTAGGGGCCAGAAAAACCTCGCCGCCATTGCTGCCTGCTGTGTAATGGTTCATAAAGAAACTCTCGCCACTGATCATTCGCTTTAAGCCCTTCATGATACCGCCGCTGTTCTTTTTATAAGTAGTAGTTTGCATGTCTACATCAGTGCTCATGGCAATCATGGCACCACCTTCTGCTGTCATTTGTTCGCCAGGCGCCAGCGTCACTTTTGCTACCGAACTGCCTGGTTGCATTTGAATATCTATTTGCATGTTCTTGTTCTTTAAAAATTAAGTTTACAGAAAACGGTTGATCCACTTGGTTAATCCACCGAAACTTCTGGTTTGTAAAATTACTTTGCCGTTGCCTTTTAAACGCATGACAATGCCTTCGCCACTGGTGAAACTGGAAATCAGGTTGCCAGAAAGTTGCGTCTTGATGCTGAAACCCGGAGGGTATGCCACCAGGTGGTCGGTGTCGACAATTAATTCGCCGTTTACCTCTTTCTCCACCAGTCCGCCATAAGCACCAATAGCCACTTTGCCACTGCCACTTAATTCGAGCCTGAATAAGCCTTCGCCACCCAGCCACGAGTGGATACCAGCCCATTTCATACCCAGTTTAACGCCAGGTTCAGAGCAGATGTATGCGCCAGGCTGTACATACAATTTGCCTAGCTCTGTCATGTCTAATACCATGATGTCTCCAGGAAAAGGTTGTGTGACAGTTAAACGTAAAGTGTTTTGTGTGTTGTTGGCAAATTCGTTGATGAATAAGCTTTCGCCGCCCAGAAATTTTTTGGCGAGTCCTTTGAATAAACCGCCATTCAATTTAGCAGTCATGTCCAGTTCTGCACTCATGCTGGCCATCGCATCTGATTCTGTCATGAACCTTTCTCCAGGTTCCAGATCGACATGCAGGAAGCCAAAAGCAGGTGCGCCTTGTATTGTTATTTGCATGATTATTTATTGTTTTTAAAGTAAGTGTTTATGTCTTTCTGGAATTGTTTGAAATTAATTCCCATACTGATGAAAGAGGTATTATGTTGCGGCTTTGATTTCAGATTGTCAATTCTGTTTTCGGTTGCAGGGTGGGTGCTCATAAACTCGGCTATGTCCATACTACCATGTTCTTTTTGTAAGGTGCTGAAGAAATCGATCATGCCTTGTGGGTTAACTTTAGCACGTTCAAGCAATTCGAAACCGCTATCGTCTGATTCTGTCTCAAAACCCCTGCTGTATTTCAAAGTGCCAAGTGTGGCGCCAACAGTTGCAATTTCGGCTGATACACCGGTCATGTCGCCTATCAGTCCGCGTAACACCACCCAGATGCCCAGGTTGCCTATGATGCTTCTGACATGGTGGCGGCGGGTAACGTGAGAAATTTCGTGAGCCAGCACACCAGCAACTTCTTCAGGCGATTTGGCTTTTTCAATCAAACCGCTATGGATGATGACAGTACCACCCGGCAGAGCGAAGGCGTTTAAAGTTTCGTCTTTGATGATGGTGAAAGTGAATGTAAAATCTTTGTTCTCGACTGCATTCACCAAAGGCGTAGTGATTTTAGCCAGGCGGGCATTGATGCTTGAATCTTTAACAATAGTCTTACCAGCGATAGCGGTGGCTTTAAGAGATTCTGCCATTTCTTGTTCGGTTTTTGGCGAAACAAGATTGGCCAGGTGTTCGACGATGCGACCTCTGAAAACAAAGAGTGCTACAAAAGCCGAAATAATGAGTCCGAATACCACAAAGACAAAAGCGTATAGACCACGTCTGTTATTTTTTATTTTGGTAGCGAGAGCTTTCAGAGAGGGGTTCTGGCGAATTTCATCGATGTTTAGAATCGCTTTATCATCGGTGTAGAAAGTAAGTCCGGGGTACTTAGGGTGGGTAAAAAACACATAACGGTTACCGGCGCCTCCCTGAGTAATGGTTACTTCATCGACAGGCATGCCAGATACATTCTCGTTGTTATCTATAAAGCACAGAGAGTGGTTGATCACTTGCAGGGTGCCACTCACTCTGCCTTTGTTTTCTGAAAGAGCAATTGCCTCGACTATCATAACGGTGATTGCAAAAATACATTTATTGCCGACTTAAAAAAGGGTAAATTGGGGGAAGAGGATTTTTTAACGATAAAATCTATATGAATTAATATGATTGATATGATTGAATAATATTAGATGTTGGAGTCAGGGGCGGTTTAAAAAATCTGAACTATGTTTATATTTGGACAAGAGGATTATTATTCTTGTGTAATTTAAAGCATTCATTCTGTGAAGAAGAATTTCAGCTCCGTAGGAGCGGTCCGAAGGCAAGTAGCTCAGGCCTCAAAATTTTCGCAGAAAATTTTGAGGCCTGGGTAAATGTCGCCACAAAAAAGGGAGCCCCGCCAAATAATTTAGGCGGACGCAGCCCGTAGGTGGTGACCATAAACAACTGCACAACCATTGTCATTTTTAATTTATACATTTGTAAAAATTAAAACAGACATGAATAATCTTAAAACTAAATCAAGACGAATAACACTTCTGGTAATTGTCTTTTTCATTGTACTAAGTTCTTGTCACAAAAAATCTGAATTGCTTGTCTCTGTTTATAATTATAAAGAGTCAAAATCATGTGGACATGGGTACCGAAATGCTTTTGTGGTAATTAGATTAGAAAAAGATGAATTATTTTTAAATGACTCAATATTGAAAGTGCA
>JBJTNS010000171.1:0-5777 GCA_046074245.1 Chitinophagaceae bacterium
TGAAAATGGTGTAGCTAACTTTAATGCTTTAAAGAAAACGGCTTCTGCAGGTATAGAATTAAAAGGAAAAACTCTCGGTCTTATTGGCTTCGGACGTATTGGTCGCGAGGCTGCAAGAATGGCCTACGGTCTGGGTATGAATGTTATTGCGTTTGATCCAATGATTTCTGAAGCTGAAGTGGAAATTACTTTCCATCCTGAAGCTGGTATCCCAACCTATAAAAAGAAAGTTACTACCATCTCCAAAGAGGATGTTCTTAAACAAGCAGATTTCGTGAGTCTTCACATTCCTGGTGGTCAGGGCTATGTGATTGCTGCTGCCGAACTGAATATGATGAAGAAAGGCGCTGGCTTAATAAACTGTGCCCGTGGTGGTGTGGTTAATGAACTCGATCTGGTTGAAGCACTTAATAATAAAACAATCGCTTATGCGGGATTAGATGTTTTTGAAAAAGAACCTCCTGTATATGACGCTGTTCTAAAACTTGATAACGTTTCACTAACTCCGCATATCGGAGCAAGTACTGCCGAAGCTCAGAAACGCATCGGTGATGAAATGGCTGAGCAAATTATCAACTTCTTTAAGTAATCAGATTTGGCACATATTTTTCCATTTAAAGCAATCATGCCGGCTAAAGGATTAGAACCGGTAGTGTCAGCCAATATTCATGTGGATGATGCCAAAAGACAAAAGGAAATTGTTAATGGAAATCCCCTCAGTTACCTCAATGTGGTAAAACCTCACCTCAAAACAGGAGAGGAGAAAAATCCGGATATCCATTTTCCGCTTTCCAAAATTGCTTTGGATGATCTGATAAAATCTGCTTCTATCAGTCAGCTAAAAGAGGATGCTTTTTTTATCTATAAACAAACTCAACTTGGTTCAGGTAAAACTTTTCTGGGTTTGGTCTGCACGGTTTCTGTAGAGGATTACTATTCCGGACACATTAAAATCCACGAAAAAACCATCACTTCAAAAGAAGATCAACTGATAAAGCACATTGAAATCTCGGGTGTTATTGGCGAGCCGGTTCTGCTTACTCATATGAGCAACAAACCTGTGATTGATTTACTGGAAAATTCTCAGTCAGCATGCGAACTAATCTCTGAATTTACCGACGAAGCAAATACCAGTCACTGGGTGTATAAAGTTTCTGATGATGGACTAATTTCAACAATCAAAAACTTATACCTGAATGCAGGTGATCTTTACATCGCCGATGGTCACCATCGCTCTGCTGCTTCTGCTGGCTTCTTCCGTAAAAATCAATTGCCAAACGGTCGATATCTGGCATACCTTGTTCCACCTGAATATTTAAAAATAGATAGTTTCCATAGAGCCTTTAAATCTGATGCTGGTTTTGATGCTTCAGCTTTTCTGAAAAGCCTGGAAACAGATTTCGATATCCGTCGTGTTGATGGCGCTTTTCAGCCTGTTCGTGAACATGAATTTGGTTTATGCATTTTCAATGAATGGTATTGCCTGGATTATAAAAACGATTGCTCCTCTCTCAATGCAGTCGATAAACTCGATGTTTCTCTGCTGGAAGAAAAGGTATTCAAAAATATCCTGCACATTAAAGATTCTAAAACAGATAAGCGTCTCGAATTTCTCAAAGGAAATGTGCCTCTCTCTAAAGTTGAAAATGATGTTCAATCCCGTCACTTCGATTTTGTTTTCACCGTATACCCTTGTACCGTTGAGGAAGTTTTTGAAATTGCAGATAATAATATGATCATGCCGCCAAAATCAACCTTTATGGAGCCGAAACTCAGAACCGGTTTATTTGTTCAGTCGGTAAAAGATCCTATCTGATTTATTTGCTTTTTTCACCTTTTTTTGAGTGTTAACTCCTTGATAATAAGGATATAATGTCTGTTTTTTTGGTTTTGACGTTTTTTTTAACGATATTCGCCATTCCAAGAAATTACACGGATGCAAAAAATTACCAGTTTCTTTAGTCTTAATATTCTGTTTTTCCTGTTGCTTTTTATCAATGCTTCTACTTCGAATGCGTCTGTTTTTGAAGGTCGTGAAGCTAACGAAAAAGTTGCCGGAGCAGAGATGGTCAGGATCAATGATCAAACAAATCAGATTCAATATGTCTTGCTCAAAGATGAGGTCTCAATTCCTGAATCTGATGCACTGAATTTTATTCGTAAAACATACAAAATTTCTGATAATTATAATTTTAAACTGATTAGAAAAGAACAGGATGAATTAGGTTTTACCCACTACCGCTACCAGGAAACTTTCAACGGTGTAAATGTTTTGGGTGGTGTTGTTATTGCTCACTGTTCTGCCAGTCGCTTACATTCCTTTAATGGCGAATTTTTTATCATCCCTTCTGCCAATCAATCTGCTGAATTTTCAGAATCACAATGTCTCAAAATCGCCCTTGATTCAACCAATGCCACTTCTTACCTCTGGGAACATGAAGATGAGGAGGCCGATATCAAAATCATCAAAGAGGATATAAATGCTACCTGGTTTCCTAAAGCTGAGTTAATTTATGTGCCACAGAATTTAGATTTTAATAATCCGGCGTTTTACCTGACATACAAATTTAACATTCACGCCCATACTCCTCGTACTGCCGAAAACATCTATATCTCTGCCCAGTCAGGCAATCTGATTGCACGCGAAAATATGCTGCATACCACAGATGTGCCAGGGAAAGCATATACAAAATACAGCGGTCTGAAAAATATTACTACCGATAGTACCGCTCCTTTTAATTATCGATTACGCGAGGCATCCAGAGGGAATGGTATATACACACTTAATCTGAAAAAAGGCACCAATTACGGAGCTGCAGTCGATTTCCTGGACTCTAACAATATCTGGAACAACGTTAATGCCAATAAAGATGAAGTGGCTACAGATTGTCACTGGGGCGCAGCTACTACATACGACTATTATAAAAACATCCACAACAGAAATAGCTTCAATAATGCGAATGCCAGAATCAATAGTTATGTCCACTATGCAAATAATTATGATAATGCTTTCTGGGATGGTGTAAGAATGACTTATGGTGATGGAAGTACATTTAAGCCGCTTACAAGTATCGATGTTTGCGGTCATGAAATTACGCATGCCGTGACTTCCTATTCAGCTAATCTGATATACAGTTATGAGTCTGGACAGCTCAACGAATCTTTCTCTGATATTTTCGGAAATGCTATCGAACGCTATGGTAAACCAACATCTTATAGCTGGAAAATTGGTGAAGAAATAACCTATGATGGAACAGGGCTCAGAAATATGCTGAACCCAAAACTCAAAGGTCACCCGCGCTGCTATAAAAGTACTAACTGGTACTTTGGTTCTGGTGATAATGGTGGCGTCCACCTTAATAGCGGTGTTCAAAACTGGTGGTTCTATCTGGTAACAGAGGGTGGTAATGGTACCAACGATGTTTCTAATGTCTATAAAGTAGATAGTTTAGGCATACTCAAAGCTGAAAAAATTGCTTATAGAAATTTAACAGTTTATCTTACCCCAAGCTCACAATATGCAGATGCCAGATTCTATTCCATTCGCTCGGCTATAGATCTGTACGGCAATTGCAGTAAGGAGGTAATAGCTGTTACCAATGCCTGGTATGCTTGTAATGTCGGACCGAAATATGATAGTGGATATGTTAAGGCCGATTTTTCTGCTGATACCATTGTTTGTAGTACCTCCAAAACAGTTAAATTTTACAATCTGAGTACCAATGCTCTGTCTTGTAAATGGTATTTCGGAGATGGAAACACTTCAACAACTTTTAATCCAACTAAAACATACAGTAACTTCGGTAACTACACCGTTAAACTGGTTGCCACAAGCTGCTTTAAAAACAATAAAGACAGTATCACCCGTTCCAATTATGTAAAAGTGGATTCTACTTTTTCAATCTGTAATGCGGTAATTATGCCTCTGTCGAACGATAGTACGCACAAATGCGAATCGTATGTTTATGACGATGGTGGCGAGGATATCTATACTCAAAGCAGAATTTCCTATCTCCGTATCAGTGTGCCGGGTGCCGATTCTATCAGAATTAAGTTCTTCGATTTTGATTATAAACTTAACTACGATAGTTTATATATTTATAAGGGAAAATATCCTGGAACTGGTACTAAAATTGGTGGATACACTGGCTCTACCTTGCCAAATGCTGGAAAAAATATAGTGGTTGCTGGAAGTGTTGTTACTCTCAGACATGTCTCCGATCCTTATGTGGTCGGTCGCGGTTTTAAACTCTACTACAAAGCGTTCAGAAAGCCATTGGATGTAAAAGCTTTTTCAGATACTTCTATCTGTAAAGGAACTTCTGTAATGCTCTATGCTAAAGGCACTGGTGGCTATGCCGGCGACTATTTCTTCAACTGGAAGAATATTGCATATAACGATTCTATTACCGTTCAACCAGATACTTTTACCAGGTACATGGTTTACCTGACAGATGTATGTACTAAAATCAAAGATTCTGCTGAAATTGCCGTTACCGTTAAAGCTCCGCTTACTATTTCTGGTAACAACGATACTACAATCTGTTACGGTAATAGTGTTAATCTGATCGCTTCTGGCAGCGGTGGAAGAAATTCTTCTTACACTTATTCATGGGATCATGGTCTTGGTACCGGAGCAAGCAAATCCGTTAGTCCTACCACTACCACTACTTACCGCGTTATCCTAAGCGATAACTGCACAGTTCTGAATGATACTGAATTTATCACTGTCAAAGTATTAAACCCGCTTAAAGTGAAGATTTCTGCCAGCGATACGGATATCTGCTTTAATAAAAATGTGAATCTCAGTGCCCTTGGCTCTGGTGGAGATAGTTTAAATTACCAGTATATGTGGAGCAATGGTCTCGGACCAGGTAATATTAAAATGGCAACCCTGATTAACAGCACCTGGCTTAAAGTTACTCTCTCAGATATGTGCTCTGTAAATGCAGCTTCTGATTCTGTATGGATCAATGTGAGAGCACCTCTGAGTGTTCAGCTAAATAACGATACTACTCTTTGTAATGGTAGGAGTTCTACTCTGAAAGCTACCAGCAGCGGAGGAAAACCTTTAAATTATACATTTACATGGACAGGAGGAATACCTGATACAGCTACATACACTGTAACACCTGCCATGAAAACAACTTACAGAGTAATTCTGACAGATAATTGCTCCAATAGTGCTTCTGATTCAGTCGTCGTAAATTTATACGGACCAATCATTGTCTCAGGATTGAAAGATACTACTATCTGTGTCGGACAGGTAGTACCTCTAAATCCAATCGTTTCTGGCGGTATCAGTTCTTCCTATAGTTTTAACTGGAATTTAGGTCTGGGTTCTAATCAATACCAGACAGTATCACCGACAGGTACCAATACCTACCGTGTCATCGTAAATGATGGGTGTACTGTGCTTGGAGATACAGGTCTAATAACAGTCAATGTTAAATCGCCTCTCAATGTGAAACTCCTGGGTACCGATACACTTTTATGTTATAACAGATCCGGAGCTTATTCCTTAACCTCTAATGGTGGAGAACCCTCTCAGTATTCCTACAGCTGGAATAATGGTGAAGGAACCGCTTCTACTTTTAATAAAACATTTACCGCCAGTCAGTGGCTTAAACTTGAACTTAAAGATGCTTGTACTGTAAAACCAGGACTGGATTCTCTGTGGGTAGAGGTCAGACCCGAACTTAAAGTACAACTGAACAACGACTCGACTATATGCAAGGGCACTAACATCATTTTAAATGCCGTGACAACAGGTGGAG
>JBJTNS010000172.1:0-7018 GCA_046074245.1 Chitinophagaceae bacterium
ATTTGATAACCGAAATCTTTCTCTGATATTTTCAGGCGCTTAAAATGATTTTTCAAATTGAGGCTTCTATGCTCTCCGTTACCTGCCACAAATGCAATGTTCGGATAATTTAAATGTCTTATCTTTAATATTCTGTTATTAGTTCTCCTAATGATCTTTTACTTAAGTGAGGATTTAATGCATGAAATAAAAACAGTAAATCCTCCTGATGTGTTTTAATTAACGCCTTCGCTTTATTTAATTTCTTAACTGGCATATACCCAATGTAAACCCTTAAACTTTCAATCTCAATCAACACTTCATACTCACTATAGACTACATGCACATGTGGCGGTAAATGCTCACCGAAATAACACAAAATCTTCATCCCTTCTATCAGTAAAAACGTCGGCAACTGGCTACAAATATATAATATGTTGCTTAATTAAGCAACATATATTTCATAAAAAATGTTTAAAACCATATTGTACTAAATACTAGGGAAACTGCGCCTTTGGGAGCTAAAATTAGAAAAACCTCAACTAAACAGAATGAGAATTACTTCTCCTCAATCCTCGTAATATCCGCATCGCTCCAAAGCTCTTCGATGCCGTAGAAATCACGCATATCCTTTTTAAAGACATGAACAACAATGTCAAAATAGTCGAGCAATATCCACTCAGACAATTCTCTGCCTTCTACATGCCAAGGCTTTTCGCCGGTACTTTTTCTTACAGTTTCTTCAACACTGTCGGCAATTGCCACAACCTGCTTATCGCTGGTAGCGTGACAAATAATGAAAAAATCGGCCATAGAGGTTTTTAGTTTTCGCAAATCTAAAACTGTTATGTCGTTCGCTTTTTTCTCTAGCATACCATTCACGATGGCATCCTTTAAATCAATTTTGGCAATCTTCTTTTTTGGCATTAACCTTGTATCTTAAATCAGAGTCTAATTGTGTTTGCAAAAGTAAAGCCAAATACCCAAATAATCGGTCAAAATATCATTTATTTTAACCAAGTGGCTTCCACCAACGAATTTGCCCTCGAACTTATCAAGCAAAATCTTGCCGAAAACGGTACTGTTGTGATCGCCGAATTCCAGTCGCGCGGACGCGGTCAGTACGGCAAATCGTGGATCAGCGAGCCTTTCGAGAATCTAATGTTCTCCATTATCCTGAAGCATGTAACAAATTCGGTCACAGATCCGTTTACTATCAATAAAATTATCACGCTTGCCATGTATCAGCATCTTAAATCTGAACTCCCCCAGCATAAAGTGGCCATTAAATGGCCCAACGATATACTGGTAAACGGCAAGAAAATCTGTGGTATTCTGGTAGAAAATAATTTTAGCGGATCTACTTTGAAACATTCTGTAATTGGTATCGGCCTTAATGTCAATCAGCATTTCGAGCATATTATGCACCTTAATGCAACTTCACTATCCGGACTAAAAGGCACAGAAACAGATAGAGAAGCTTTATTAAGAAACATCCTTGAAACAATAGAATCCATCTACCTTTCGTCACTTAAAAACGGCAGTGAATTTATTGGCCAAGATTTTGACAAAGCCCTTTATGGCTATGGTATCAGCGGGGCTTTCGACATCGATGGTCAGATCACCATGGCAGAAGTTTGTGGATGCGATTCTCTGGGACAGTTAGTTCTGGAAATTAATGGCAAGGAACACCACTACCCTCACGGCAGCATTAAACAATACATCGCATGAACAGAGCAGTTTTAGACATCGGAAATACACGCATCAAAGCTGCCATTTTTAATGAAGCTGGCGAAATAATTGAACAATCGTATTTCAATTCGCTCGATAATGCCATTGAATGGTTACAGAATCACCAGGTCAGTTCTCTTATGTCGGCCTCCGTTGCTCAGGCTATACTGCCAGCAGTTAAAGGCATTGATACCTATTCACTCAGCTACCAGAGCACCTTACCATTTAAAAATTTATATGAGAGTAAGGAAACACTGGGGGTCGACCGTATTGCAGTGATGGCAGCAGCCGCCATAGAATTTCAGGGGAAACCTGTTTTAGTCTTTGACATTGGCACCTGCATGACCATTGATTTCCTTTATCCTGACGCTACATACAAAGGCGGAAATATTTCACCGGGCATAGACATGCGACTAAAAGCCATGCACACCATGACGCAGCGTTTGCCATTATCAGACCGAGATGAAGCACTATCAGATTTTGGCACTACCACCAGATCAGCCATTGCTACTGGCGTTATCAAAGGCATGCAATACGAAATAGAAGGCTATATCAACCACTATAAATCCCAGTATTCTGAACTGATTACAGTGCTTTGCGGAGGCGATTATTCGCATTTTGAAATGCCCCATAAAAAAGAGATATTTGCGGCACCAGGATTTGTGCTCAAGGGACTATACCACCTGCTTAAACTCAATGAGAATTAAAACCCACTTAATTACTATACTATCACTGCTGCTTACTACAGCATCAATTGCTCAGAACAACACCAGTTCTCCTTACTCTATCAGAGCTTATGGAGAATTAGAGTCATTCAACAACGCTTTTACAAGATCTTTAGGTGGTGCTACAAACGGCATCAGATCTCCGCGTTGCATTTCATTAGGCAATCCAGCTTCTATTGGCGCTATCAACATGGTTCTTCTGGATTTCGGTTTCAGAGCTGACGGCAATAAGATATACTCAGAATCGGCAGTCAAAACCAAATACAATGGCAACTTTAACTATTTTAGTCTGACTTTCCCGATGTACCGCAAATCGGTGATTAAAAAAGACACAAGCACTAAAAGCAAAACCACTAAACTTTACAAAGAATACCGTACTGTATGGGCAGGATCTTTCGGAATAACACCTTACTCCAGTATTAACGCCGCTTATTCTAAAATAAAAGATACCACCTACGGTCAGATTAACAATCTATATTCTAATATTGGTGGTTTGAGTCGCTTTTATTTTATGAACAGCGTTAACCTTACCAAGAATTTTAGTCTGGGTATAAACACCAGTTATATCTTCGGTCAGAGTCGTTCTTATTCTGGTTTTTATGTGGCAGATAGTGGTGTTTCCCGTGCTACCATCGACGAAAAAAACACCAGAATGAGTGGGTTCAAATTCGACTTCGGCTTACAAGGTCAGTTGCACGATACCATTACCCGCATGGACTCTGTGATGGAGAATAATACAATGGTGCTTAAAAAGAAACGTTACCCTCTGCGTGTGGTTTATGGCGCAACACTTAACAACAGTGCTCAACTCAATTATACGGTCTTCAGACAAATCCTCAACAAGAGCAATTACTATACAGTTGCCGGAGTTGATACAGTTTTACTGGAAGAAAATAAAAAAGGAAAAACCTCTTTACCTTTAGGCTATTCAGCAGGCTTAAGCATCACTTACAACAATCTCTGGATGATAACAGCCGACTACAGATCTGACCGATGGGGAGAAATGAAAAAAGGCTTGTTTTCAGATTCATTTACCAATAGTTCTCAATTTAATATTGGCCTGGCTTACCGTCCGGACGCCAATGTAGACTTGTTCAAACGCCGCGAAAAAAACAGACGTTTCAAAGCCAATCTCGAATACCGTCTTGGTTTCAGAAGTTTGAACACTGGCTATAATTTTAAAGACAATGCCGGCAATATTTCTCCGTTAAAAGAGTATGGCATTAGTTTTGGCATTGGTATACCGAAAACCAGAATGGATTACGACCAGAAGCAGGTGGTAGTTAAGTCGATGATCAATATCACCGGCGAATACATCCACAGAGGCAACACCAGCAATGGTATGATCGCCGAAGACATGTTCAGACTGACTGTTGGATTTACCCTGGCAGACATCTGGTTTGTAAAACGCAAATACAATTAAACATGAACGATAAACATAAAATTGTCATCCTTATACTGGCTCTGATAGGCAATTTTACGTTTCTGCTTACAGCTCAAACTGCTACTGTTGTAAAAGACCCCTCTAATTTACCTTTCTCCTGTTTTCCCCTCAAAGGAAAAGACAGTATGGAAACACTTAGAAATTTTGCAACACTGCAGGAATCCTATCAGTTTAAAAATTTCGACCACGAGGCCTATAATGCCTTCTCATACGTCTATCGCAATGCACCTTGTGCATACAAGAGTTTGTATCAGATGGCTCCAAAATTATTTGATGTGCAAATTGCTCAAGCTAAAACAAGCGACCATAAACGTTTATTAATCGATACTCTTTTAATGGTACTGGAATCGAAGTACCAGTATTTTGGCGACGAGGGCTACCCTAATCGCGGTACCCGGGCCTACTATATTGGTTTCTACCGTCCTGAACGAAATGCAGAAGCTCTGATGCTTTACCGACAGTATTTTTCTGGTGCAGAGCTCAGTGATCCCTACTACCTGAAAAACAATTTAAAAATTGCAATTTCTCAGCTTAACAAAAAACAGTACGACAAAGAGCACCTCATTTCTTTGTATACCGATCTCAACAAAATCTGTTCTACCAGAATACAGAACAATACAGATACTGCAGCCATACGCAACTGGAAAAACACCCAGCAACTAATGGCCAGAATGATGACACCCTACCTTAAATGCGCTGACATAGACAAAATGGTGAACCTGCGATTAAACCAGAATCCCGGTAATGACACCATCGTTCGGGAAGCTTTAGCTCTATATCAGCTGGCAAATTGCGGCAATACTTCTGCTACCTATATCAAATGTCTTGAAAAAGATTATAGCAAATCTAAAACTGCCGAAACTGCCTTATTGCTGGCAGACTTCTACCGCAAAAAGAAAAACCTGACACAGGCTGGGAAATACTACCTTCAAGCAGTTGAACTCACAAAAAACACTTACGCTAAGAGCAGTATCTTTAGTTCTGCTGCTGAGATGTATGCCGGCAATAAAAACAGTGTGGCTTTAATGTATTGTGGCAATGCCCTGAGTTTAGACCCGGATAACGGCAGAGCTTATTATATCAAAGGTCTTGTATTGTATCAGATGCGTTGCGGCAACGAATTTGACAAAGCCATGGCAGCATGTCTGAGTGTGGATTTGTTTAACAGAGCCATAGAGGCAGAGCCTTCTCTGAGCAAAGAAGTAACACCGCGCATTACACAATACAAACAATATTACCCATTAAAATCGAAAGCCTTTTTTTACAATTTAAAAGACGGCGATAGCTATACCATTAAGTGTATGGGACAAACCACTACTGTAAGAACCAGATAATATGCAGCGACTATTAGTATACCTTTTTATCCTCTGTAATATGAGTGCTTGCAGCGATTACGCCAAGCAGAATGTTGCGAAGATGATGAAATCGGACACCCTTATTTATACTCAGGAAGCCGATAACGTTACCATCAATTATACCGATTCTGGCGCACTCAAAGCCCGTATTACAGCAAAGAAATTACTGGGTTTCAAAAGAGATGGCAACGATATTGTTAAAATGCCCAAAGGCATCATCGCCAACTTTTATAACGAAGAAGGTGAAATAGAAAGTTTTCTCACGGCCGAATATGGCATCTCCTATCAAACACAAAAGCTTACAGAAGTATCACGCAATGTGATTGTACAAAACAACAAAGGAGAGAAACTGAATACCGAAAAACTGATCTGGGACCAGAAGAAACAAATCATCTATACCGACAAGTTTGTTCGCATTACCACTAAAGACGAAATGCTGACAGGCGAAGGCATGGAATCTAAGCAGGATTTTAGCAACTGGCATATTATTAAACCACGTGGCAGAATTGCCATACATAAAGACTCAAGCGACCAATAAACATGGAAAAAAAATCATTTGTAAGCAAACAAGTAGCTGTTATACTATGGCTGATGCTGGCAGCAATTTCTGCCATCGAAGCCCTTAAACAATTTCAAACTGGTGGTGCCACCAACCCGTGGTTCTATTTGATGTTGGGCGTTTTTATAGTGAGTGCATACATGTATTTCACCCGCAAAAACAAACGCTTAGACAGCGGCGACAAAAAGTAATCAGGCTTTCCAGATTCTCTTCCACAACTGTTTCAAACCGCGCTTCATCAGGTCGCCACTAAACTTGGGTTCTACTGCAATAATTTGTTCAGGATGATCTTTGCTGATTTTGTAGTAAAATATAAACGCTTTTTCCGGATCGGTTTGTGAGAAATCTGAGCGTCCCCATTTAACGATATAAACATCGAGTGTATCGGCATTGTGTTGCTGGTAGAAGTATTTACCCTGACTGAACCATTTAAGGGTATTGAGTCCTTTGCCTTCAAAACCTTTTTCGAGTTCGAGATGCCTTGGGTAAGACACAAAACTGATACTGTCCTGATCCTGAAATACAGAATACTCGCCTACCGTCAAAACAGAATCTGTAGTAGCGATACTGGCCCACAAGGCATTGTTAAAAAAGGTTGGCGAGGTATATAGATGATCATAAACCAAGCCTTGTCTTTTCATTTCTGAAGACACTTTCTGGTGTACTGTGTATTTCACACCGAAGGTCATAAGCATATAGGCCGTACTCACATACACCGATCGCCACGCCCATTTCAGTCGCGCCGGATTATCGCGTTTTAAAAACAGGCAATAGCCCAGGATAAACATAAAAGGCAGCGTATAGAGCGGATCGATAACAGAGATATTATTGAAGCCCACCTGAAAATCGGTAAAAGGCAGAAACAAGCGCGTACCGTAAGTGGTGAAAGCATCCAGCAGAGCGTGGGTGGTTAAACCCAGCAACCAAAGCCAGTACCAGGATTTAAAATCGATGGTTTTTTTATAGGCCCGATAGCACCAGTAGGCTAAAGGGATGCCCAGTAAAATATGGGTGAGCCAGGCATGTGAATAGCTGCGGTGAATGAGAATTTTAGAAACATTATCAGGGAAAGCGAAATTAAGGAGTATATCCAAATCGGGGATAGTGCCAGCAATAGCACCAAACAACTGAGCTTTATTGCCAATTTTCTTACCTAGAGTGAGCTCACCGACAGCTGCCCCTAATACAATCTGAGTTAATGAATCCATGCAGACTGCGAAATTAT
>JBJTNS010000173.1:0-3297 GCA_046074245.1 Chitinophagaceae bacterium
GTCTTATTTACATTTTGCTTCTCCGTTCAGTACTTAGGTGCTCAGGTAAAATCAGCCAATATTCCTGTAAAGGACAATATCGGAAAATATTATATGCTGGATAAAAGCAGTAACAAGCGAAGTGTTCAGAATCCCACCACGTGTTCGAGCGACACGGTTGAATATCCGCGTTACAAGGCAACAACTTTAACCACGATTTCCGTGAGCAGAGGTCGTTATCTGGGACAGTTATACTCCGCTCCAAAGCCTATCACAGTATCTGGTTTTACTTTTTATTCATTTATTATACCTAACCCTCCAACATCTAAGAAGATGAACCTGATTTGCAATTTATACAAAGCAGGTAGAGATAGTTTACCAAGTGGACGCCCTCTGAGATCGGATACCGTAACCATTGATTCTACCTTTGGTGGAGGTGTACTTACAAAAATTGAAAAGAAAGCCATGTGGGCACCTATCACGATGGACAGCGCTTATATTTTAACAGTAGAAACGGACAGTGCTACTTTAACAGCTGGTGTGGTAACCAATAACTATGCTAACGGAGATGGCGACAGAGAGAATCTGAATTGTGGCGCAATCAGCGGCTTGTGGTACAATGGCAGAAACCTGAATGTGAATGGGACGCCGTTTGATTGTGACATACTTTTACATCCCTATGTAAGTTACAAATTCGGTACTGATTTTACGGTGAAGAACACTTGTTTCAATTTTAACGATACCATCAAATTTACCAATGCTGCTCCAACCAATATGGCGGGAAGTAAAATGTATAACCGATATCTGATTTATAACTTAGGCTATATCTGTCATTTATGGGATTACGACGACGGAATGGGTTTTCAGTATACAGTTGATGGGATGGTGAAGTATGCCTATAAACAAAACGCCAATGTACAGCTGATATCTACCGTATACGGCTACAGGGGTGGCATGCAGTATGGTTGCGATGACACCACAGTTAAGTCGATTTATTATAAGCCAGATGTGCCAACTTACAGTGGCCTGACCAATATTTGTATAGGCGATTCGGCAATGATAAACGCTCAGAGCAACGATCCGGGTGTGATTTATGAGTGGTATGATAAGTCGAATAGCACTTCGCCGTTTCTGAAAGGTAAGACCTATGTTAAATACCCATTCACACAAAGTGATACCATGTATATTCGTTCTGTCAATAATTCATGCGTCAGCAGTTTAAGGACAGTGATACTGAAAGCCAATGCGTATCCTTCTACACTTACGATTGTGAGCGATTCGGTATGTGCCGGATCAACAGCAAATTTAAAAGCCAGTGCCAATGTCGGAAATGTCAGATGGTTCACGGATTTAACCGGTGGTTTGCCTTTCTATTCAGGCAGCAATTATCAGACACCAGTATTGTTTAAAGACACGTATTTTTATGTAGAGGCTAATAATTTAGGATGTATAAAGACACCTCGTGTGAGAGTAGATGCTTTAGTAGGATCTGATTTCGCGCCACAGGAGCCACTTACATCGAATGATACAACTGTATGTATGGGCAGTGGAGGTTCTGTTACCTTGCGCGCTTCGGCAGGTTCTGGTTTAAGCATCAGGTGGTTTAACGAGGCGGGGACTCAGGTTGGAACAGGGGCAACGTATTCATTCAGTCCGGTAAAGCGCGAAACACTTACCTATTATGCCGATGCATATAATGGAATTTGCGGTAGTTCTAAAGTGCCGGTGCGTGTTGTTGTGGAGCAGCATCCTGCAGTCAGCAGCATACTAAGAGATACAATTTGTAAAGGTGATTCTGCCTATGTCTCATGCGTGATACCTTATGGATCTGCGCAATGGTATGATGCAGGCAGTGGAGGTAATTTACTGGGCTCCGGATTAAATCTGGCAACTGCACCGGTTGTAAACAGCACATATTATATCCAGACTCAGAGTAATGTTTGTATCAGTCCGACCCGCACAGCGGTATCTGTAATCGTTAGTACTTTCCCGGGATTTACCAAGCTCTGGGGCGATACCATTTGTTCGAAAAACACGGCTAAACTGAGAGGTATTACAAACGGTCCCGGTACTATCAGCTGGTACGAATATGATACATCAACAGTAAAACTTGCGACAGGTGGAACTTATATTACACAGGTATTGAACGGCAGTAAAAACTATTACGTACAAACTGAAAATAAAGGTTGTGTTGGACCGATGACTTTAGTAAAACCAACCGTTAAAAACTCACCTTTCAGTGGATTTGTGTTTGATGTACTGACATGGCAGCAGGTAAGGGTTACACCAATTAATTCGACCGGATCACAGGTCTTCTGGGATTTTGGAGATGGTTTCACGTCTAATAAATATTCGGTAACACACCGTTATGTCAATACTGGTATTTATAAAATCAAGCTTGTACTTACTAGTGGTCTGACAGGTTGCAAAGATTCCACAATTGTAACAGTAGAAATTACTCCAAGTAGTTTAAGAACCATTCAGGATATGCCTGCTTTAAATTTGTATCCTAATCCTGCCGGAAATACCTTGTTTCTCGAGTCAGACGCCTTTGATGCCAATGTAGAGATTGCTATTTACGATGTTAAAGGAACGAAGGTAAAAGATTTAAAACTGACTGCGGATAATGGCAGTGTGAAAATTGATTTAACAGATTTATCAAACGGTATTTATCTGATACAGACGAACGGCTTTAAACCTCAGTTATTTATAAAGGATTGAGGTATTTACTGCTATTAGTGTTGATGGTGTGGGCAAGAGGATATGCTCAGGTTGAAGTATTCAGAAATACCGAGGACACCTCTACTTACATCAATCCGAAGGACACCATTACGACACCACCGAGGTTTGAGAATGGTGATTTAGATTTTCTGAGGTATATAGAAACGCATTTTACGCCACTGACAACTACGTCATCATTAAGCTATGCCGGAACCAACGTAAAGATTTCATTTTATGTTGAGAAAGACGGCAGCATCAGCGATTATAAACTTATAACCTTTAGCGATGCCAATGTTGCGCACGAGTTAGAGCGAGTCATTAACAGAATGCCTAAATGGACCCCTGGAGTTTATGTAGGGAAGAAACGCAGAACACTGATGGTATACGATTTAAATATCCGCAAGGTAAACGACTTTAATATAGTCCAGGTAACATTGCGCGATTCCAATCTGGAGTATACGCAGCAAACCAATCCGATCAAGTGGTTTTTGGTAGCAGGATCACTGATGATTTTGCTGGCTTTGTTTGTGATTAAGGGGTAGAGGTTTTAAATAATATTTTCCTAACCCTTCCAGGGTTTAAACCCTGGAAGGGTTA
>JBJTNS010000174.1:0-7230 GCA_046074245.1 Chitinophagaceae bacterium
GTAGAGCATCCTATGCTAATGAAATCATTTGTATTGTCGATTCAAGTATTAATAATGGCAATCTTCTGGCAGTTGACGATCAACTAAGTACCAATATTTTCAGTATAGGAAATCGTTACAATGTATTGTACAACGACGTGAATCTGAATTTTAAAAAGGCTTACACCACTGCAATTAAAGATTTTAACCATGGTTTAACACTATTTGATACTATGGGTAATTTAATGTGGTTGCCAGATTCTGCTTACCGTGGATGCGATACCATGCAATACGCGGTATTTAGCAATGATAACTCCGGTATCATAGATACAGCTACAGTCTTTATTTGCTTTGAAGATTTCCCTTGGTGCGTTGATTCAACATTAATTGATACATCATACAACTGCGGTACCTTAGATATGCCAGTTTGTGGTTGCAATGGCGTTGAATACAAAAATGCCTGCGAGGCTTATACACGTGGTGGTTTGGCATTTTACCTCCATGGTCCGTGTAGCAACTATATACCAGATTTAAGTCTTAACCAGTCGTCTTCACGCATTGTTATGTACAACGACGAGATTAAAGAAATGGGCTATACAGTTAAAGGAACTGACACAAAAAATCTGGATATAGAACTGGCCGCAGATAATGACGATTGTGTTAAAATCAAACACAATAAATCGCGCAATACCATCAGTATCTCTTCTTGTGCCAACTACACAGGTTATACTAAATTCTATACCACAGTCTGTGATGAGTTCGGAGCATGTAATATTGATACATTCTACGTAAATGTTATGTCGCGTTTGTCAACCGGAATTGATCTTGTGCCGAATGCAGAGTTCAGCATTTATCCTAATCCTGCAGCACAGGTTCTGAATATCTCTACTGCTCCTGGTCTTAACTATCAATATAGTTTATACAGCATTACAGGTGTTCAGTTATTGTCTGGCAACTTCAGCGGCGCGACTCAAATAGATCTCTCTGCCTTGAGTCAGGGTATGTATCTTTTAAACATCTCATCAAATACCGGGGATCTGTTAAAGGTTGAAAAGCTCATCAAAAATTAAACTGACATATTGCTATTTATAAGTTAAAAAGGTGCGGGTTTTTGCCCGCACTTTTTTTTTGAAATATTTTTGATTTTTTGTGCAACAAAAATTAAACATACTGCATCATAGAAGTAGTAATTGAAAAAAATTTGAAAAAAATAATTAGTACCCTCTGTGTTGCTTTTGCAATGTTTGCTTCTAAAGCACAAACCGCCAGTGTTATGGCAATTCACAACAGTGCCGACCCGGCACTAGATTCAGTAGATATGTATTTGCTGGACAATGGAACATCAACCTTGTTAAGAGATAATTTTGCCTTCAGAACAGCTACTCCGTTTATTACAGCGCCAGCAGAACGTCCGATCCGTATTGTTTTCGCTGGAAAGAACAGTAATTCTATCGCCGATTCTGTCATTGGATTTGGCTACAATTTGCCAGCAAATGGTAAATTTATTTTAATTGCTCAGGGACATTTTCAAAACGGATTTACACCTCAGAAAGGTTTTGAACTAAAGGTAATTGCCAATGCCGAAACAACTAAATCTGGCTCAGATAATAAATTGTTAGTGTACCATGGTTCAACCGATGCCCCTGCGGTAGACATCAGTGCTTTTACAAAAACCACTGTTGGCGATGCCGTCTATCTGGCAGAAGCTGCAGCCTATGGCGATAATACAGCTTATATTACTGTTCCTAATGCCGATTATCTCATCAACGTTAGTTTGCCTGGTCAGGAATCTGCTCTGTTCACCTACGCGGCACCTCTTAAAAGCTTAAATGCAGGTGGCGAACCTATCATTGCTTTTGCATCTGGTTTCTTAGATCCTTCTAAAAACTTAAATGGTAAAGGCTTTGGTTTATTTGCTGTTTTATCAGGCGGTGCTGTAATTGAACTGCCATTGCAAACTACTGCAAAGCTTCAGATCATTCACAATGCTCCTGATGCATTAGCCTCTTCTGTAGATATCTACACCGATTTATCTGGTTCTCCGCAGATTTTACTGGATAATTTTGCTTTCAGAAAAGCGACACCATTCTTAAGCATTCCGGCTAATAAAGCGTTTAATGTGTGGGTGGCGCCTGCCAGCAGTACTTCTATTGCCCAGAGTATTTACACTATCGAACTCAACCTGCCAGGTGGTGCCGAAATTATTGCTGCTGCTCAGGGTGTTGTTGATACCTCTAAATACGAAAATGGTAGCAGTGTAGTATTTGACATTAATGGTTATATTGGATCTGTGTCTGCACTTGAATCTGGTAAAGTTAGTCTGGGAATCATTCACGGCAGTACCGATGCGCCTGCAGTAGATGTTAGAGCAGGTGGTGCTAATGGAGCTTTGCTGGCCGAAAGTCTGAATTTCATGGATGGAACTGATCTGATTACAACTACTGCTTCTGACATCGTGGTGAGTATACTTCCTGCTGGTGGTTCAAGTGTTGTGGCTTCTTACAGTGCACCACTTTCAGCTTTCAGAGACAGTGCTATCACTGTCATTGCTTCTGGATTCCTGTCTCCTAATGTTCCTTCAGGTAAAGATGCTGGTGCAGCATTTGGTCTCTTCGCAGTAACAGCATCAGGCAGAGTAATCGAATTGCCGGTCAATACCACTTCTGTAAATACTGTTTCTGCAAACAACGATTTCAGAGTGTTTCCAAATCCTGCCAGTTCATACTTCGAAATCGAATCTCAGTATAAATTGAATAAAGTAGTGGTAATGACTCCAGATGGAAAAATGGTTTCTGAGACTGCAAACTCAACAATTGTCAACATCGAGTCCTTAAACAAAGGGCTTTATATGATTGCAATATTCTCTGATAATGGCGTGTTTAACACAACATTAGTAAAATAAATGAATATTTTGTGTGTCGTGGCATTGTTCACGACACACATTTTTGTTAAAACTAAATATCTCTTGAGTTGTTTAAAGCATATTGACCGATTTACAATCTGATAGCGACTTAGTAAAAGCTTGTCTCAAAAATGACAAGTCGGCACAGAAACGTTTGTTTGAATCTTATGCCAAACAAATGCTGGGTTTGTGCTATCGTTATGTCAACGACTACGATATTGCTCACGATCTGATGCAGGAGGGTTTTATTAAAGTGTTTAAAAAACTCGAAAGCTACAGAGCTGAAAGTCCCCTTAAATCGTGGATCCGAAGAATTATGGTTAATACCTGCCTTGAACATATAAGAAGAGAAAAAAATAAAATAAAAACATCGCTTGAAGATGCCGAACACATCGCCTATGATGAACCAGTGTATCAGGATTTTTTGGAAATGGATAGAGTAATGGCCGCAATCACTCAACTGCCTGCAACCATGCGCACAGTGCTTAACCTCTTTGCTATTGAGGGATATAGCTATACAGATATCGCTGGTCAGCTCGGACTGGAGGAGTCGAGTGTTCGTTCTAATATCCATAGAGCGCGTAAACAACTAACCGAAATTTTAACAGCTAAAACTAAAGTGTAACAATGCTTGATGATAATGAATTAAAAGATATGGCTGATAAAATGGAATTGCCTCTTAAAGAAGGGGCATGGGAGTTTATTGAAGCTCAGATACCTGTATACCCCTATCGCAGGAGATGGATACTCTTCTGGAAGTTTTTCAGTGGAGTCCTCATAGTACTGCTTGCCTATTTGGGCTTGTGGTACTTTAACACCCACACAAACTCTCTTAAATCGTCAACTAAATTGACGAATACTACTGTTCCTCTCAATTCTAACTCTTCTCTTTCTGAAGGCTCAGTAACTACAACCGATGCTCCTGTTCAGTCTGCAGCTCCTTTCACTGCAGTAGTTCCTTTCAATAAAAAACCGGCTTCTAAAAAATATTCTAAGTCAAGTTCATCTTCAGGTGCAATTGCTACTCCTCTTAAAACCCTAATAAGTAATGATGTCAATCCTGCTTTCAGTGGTCTTAAAACTAATGCTTCTCTTACTGAAATCTCTTTCCCTGCTGTAGATTTATCAATTAATGATAACGAGTCTTCGCGATACCTGGCACTTTCACGTATACAACGCTATTTCAAGTCTATTAGTTTTAACCACGACATAGTTCCGCGCATTCAACCGAATTCAAAAGCCTTTCACTATTTTATCGGAATGAACTATGGTGTTCTTGCCTCAAATATTTATATAGAACCCGAACTGATGAAATTGCCAAAGGGTGAGGGCTCTGAACTGAGTCTTTATGGCGGTATTCAAAAGAAGCAATGGAAATTCTCGCTTGGCGTTCACTCTGCTCAGTTCAGGCAAACTACTTCTATGGGCGATCAGCATGATACGACATATATGCAGGTATTCCGACCTAATTTCGAAACGGTTCTGCCTTCAGAATATGTTACTCGTCTGCACGATACTGCCAGTCTCTACCTGTCTGGTACCAGCCACAATAAAGTTAAGCAGAACTTTAAAGTATTTGGTCTGTCTTTAAATATCTCCAGAACATTGTTTGAAAGAGGAGATTTTAAAATGGATGTTAGTTATGGCGCTAACTATAAGTTATTAACTAAAGCCAATACTTTCTTTTATGACAGTATCAACAAAGCTGCAGTGCCTTTTACCCAGCTGGATAAAGGAATAGTGTTTAAAAACCTACTGTCAAGCAGAGTTCGCTTAGCAATGAATTATCGATTGTATGATCAGCTATATTTCGAAGCTGCTCCATTCATCGACTATTTTCATAAGCCGTTCATCAAGCATTATTATAAAGCCGATTTTCTTAATTATGGTGTAAGCTTTGGTTTGAATTACACCTTTAAATAAAATTTACTTCTTAACTCTGTCTTTGTTGTTATTGACAAAGCTTTCCCAGGAGCCTGATGTTTTAGCGCGAGAAGTCTTGGAAGATTTTTCGCCGAAACTACGGGGACTGAACTGGAAGATATGACACATTGCCGCTGCGAGACCGTCTGTGGCATCAAGATGCGAAGGCATGTCTTTGAAATGCAATAGTCGCTGCAACATCTCTGCCACCTGCTCTTTGCTGGCATTGCCCGAACCTGTAATGCTGAGTTTTATTTTTCGGGGCTGGTATTCGTATATCGGTATTTGTCTCATCAATGCGGCTGCAATGGCTACACCCTGAGCCCTTCCTAATTTTAACATCGATTGTACATTCTTGCCATAGAAAGGTGCTTCGATGGCCAGTTCATCCGGTTTGTAACTCTCTATCAGTCCTGTTACCCGCTCGAAGATATGTTTGAGCTTCAGAGCATGGTCTTCTAACTTATCCAGACGGATAATGCCAATGCTGAGCAAATAATATTCTTTACCCACTAAGCCAACTACACCATAACCCATTATATTTGTACCTGGGTCGATACCCATGACAATCCTGTCAAAATTTTCTGGTAATACACGTTGCAAAACAAAACAAAGATACTAAAAAATGTTAATTGGCCATCGGTCTTTAAGCTGATAAAATGGCTGGTCCCTGCTTTTATCGTCCTCATTCTCTATAAGAAATTTTATAACAACCCCAATGTTTCGCTCGAAACGCTGAAAGAAGCTATGCTGCGTTTGTCCTGGTACTGGTATCCTGTGCTGCTAATTTTTTCGCTGCTCAATTGGGGTGTCGAAACCCGCAAATGGCAATATCTTATCTGTAAACTCGAACTGCAATCGTTTAAAACGGCTTTTAAGTCGGTACTTTCTGGTGTTGCTGTATCGCAGTTGCTGCCTTACCGCACTGGCGAGTATCTGGGTCGTCTGGCCTATGTCAAAGATACCAATAAAGTACAGGCAGGTATCTTATCCGTTGCAGGCAGTTTTACCCAATTGCTCATCACTTTGTTCTTCGGAACCATCGCTTTCTTACTTATTCAACCCTTTAAAGTGCCTGTGAGTTTTATTTTCTCGCTTCTGGCGCTTCTGGTACTGGTAATTGTAGGTTATCGCTATCTTCCCAATTTTCGATTTATTCGCCAGTCTAAATTAATATTGGCACTCAAAGAAGCTTTGCAATTACTAAAGAAAGGTGATCTGGGCAGACTTCTGGCATTCTCTTGCTTGCGCTACGCGCTCTTTGTCTTACCTTATGCTTTGAGGATTCAGGTTTTCCCATTTACCACACAGTCTTCTCTGTGGTATGCCATGCTGGCAGTTTCTTGTATCTTTCTGTTACAAACCGTATCGCCCAATTTTATCCTCACAGATCTGGCTATTCGAGTTAGTGTGCCTGCCCTGGTATTAAGAGGTACTTTAGATAATGCCTATGGAATGGAATATGTTCCTGGAATGATCATCTATATCTTTAATCTGGTGTTGCCAATGTGTGTTGGTGCCGTCGTTTTGTTGTCTTTAAAACTAAAACGATGATATACCGCGCGCTGGCAATATTGATGATGGCGGTGTTTTTTCCTTTCGTTGGTCTGGTGCTAATCGTGTACTCTGGTTTTTGTTTTTATGTTTTCAAAGCCTTCAAATGGCTAAAATTCGACAATGTCAGCAATCATACAACTGGTAATGGTATCAGTATCGTGGTACCTTGCCGCAACGAAGCCAGCAATATCCTTCAGTGTATAGATGCCATCGCACAGCAGAAAGAAGTTCATTTTCCTTATGAGTTAATAATTGTCGACGACCATTCTGAAGATGATAGCAGGCAAGTGGTAAGTAAGTATCAGGCTAATTTTGACATGCTTTGTATTACTTCATCAGGAACAGGTAAGAAAGCTGCATTACTCAGTGGTATTCAGGCTGCAAAATACCCTGTTATCTATACCATTGATGCCGATTGCCGTATGGGTGATCAATGTTTAACTAGCATGCATCAGCTGTATACGCAGGGCGACTTAATGATGTTATGCGGACTGGTGTCTTATGAGGCCAAAAATATTTTTGGAAGTCTCCAACAAGCCGAGTCTGTAGCCCTGGTAGGCATCAGTGCTTTTATGTTGAACAGCGGCCGTCCGGCTACCTGCAATGGCGCGAACCTGATGTTTAGTAAAGCGATGTTTGAACATGTTGGCGGCTATGGGCAAGATAAGGCACTTAGCTCTGGCGACGACGATTTACTGATGCAGTCTTTTGCTACTTATCAGCCACATAAAGTTCGTTATGCCAGTCAACCGCAAGCAGTGGTTTACACAGCTGCCGAAAATAGTATTAAGTCTTTTGTGTCGCAGCGAATGCGCTGGACTTCTAAACGTAGATCTTATAAGTACTACTACAACACCTTCTTAATGCTA
>JBJTNS010000175.1:0-3725 GCA_046074245.1 Chitinophagaceae bacterium
GGCATGAGGTCGCCACCAATAGAAATACTGCACAATTCAGTGAACGCAAGTTCATGCTTAGGCACCTGTTTAAAATGGTCAACTATATTGTCTACTATCGGAAGTTCAGGCGATTTGTAATAGTATTTATAGGCGAAGTACAGAAAAGTTCTGAACGTATAGGTTCTTGGATTTTCCTCAAACTCCAGTGCGCGTTTCCATTGTTTTCCAAAAATCAGGTGTACAGGAAACAACAGACACTTCAGTACCAGACACAATATCTTTCCTTTGATGGTATATGGTCTGACAATTTTCATTGTCTCAAAATTAAATCCCTAATAATAATCTTCCAAGAGAAAAATACACCCCCAGACCGATGACATCATTGATGGTAGTAATAAACGGACCTGTAGCAAGTGCAGGATCGATCTTAAAACGCTCCAGAATTAATGGTGTTATGGTTCCAAGCAAAGAGGCAAAAACTATTACAGTTATAAGAGCAATACTTACTACCATGCTGAGATTATAACCATGACCGATTATAAGGTTAAACATAAGTAGCAAAGCAGAACACACCAATCCGTTAATCATTGCTACTGTAAACTCTTTAGCGAGTTTAGGCAGAATATTCTTACTTTTAAGGGTGTTATTTGCCAGACCCTGAACGATAATTGCAGACGACTGCACACCAGCATTACCGCCCATCGCAGCAACAACAGGCATAAAGAAAGCCATTTTAGGCAAGTTAGAAATGTCTCCTTCAAAATTAGAGACCAGCAATGAACTACCTAAACCACCAATCAGGCCAACCATCAGCCAGGGCAGGCGAGCTCTGGATAAAATCAGTACCTTATCTTCACTTTCAACGCTTTCACTTAAACCCGCCTGTAACTGGAAATCCTTGTCTGCTTCTTCTTTAATGAAATCCACGACATCATCGATGGTAATTCTGCCAATCAGACGGTTCATACTATCAACCACAGGAATGGTAATCAGATCGTATTTGGTCATTAACCTTGCAACCTCCTCGCCAGTGGCATAGGCATTAACAGCGATGTACTCTGTATTGGTAATTTCTATGACAGATGTATGAGCTTTGGCGAGCACTATATCTTTCAGAGACACTACGCCTTTAAGAATATTTCTGTCATCAACTACATAAACAGCATGCACAGAATCAACCTCTTCTGCTTGAGTTCTGATCTCTTCAATACACTGACTAACGGTCCAGTTATGTTTAACCTGAACCAGTTCTTTAGCCATCAAACCACCAGCAATATCATCATCATAATGCAGCATGGCAGCCAGATTTTTGGCATACTCCTGATCATCAATAAAGGCAAGTACCTGTTCGGCTTTCTGAGTCGGTAAAATATTCAGAATATCAACAGAATCATCTGAGTCGAGATAGGAAACCACATCATCTGCTATTTCTTTCGGCTCATATCCTTTAAACAACCTTTCCTGCAATTCCGGATCAAGAGAGCGAATAACTTCAACTGCTTTTTGTTTCTCGATCACTTTAATCAGAAACTTGGCATCATCCAGCTCGATATCCCAGAATATCTCGGCAATATCTTCAGGGCGATAGTTCTCCAGTTCAGCGATGAGACCCTCACTGTCTAATCCTTGTAAAAAAGGACGTAATTTCAACAAGAGTTCTTTCTCTGAAACCTGAGTACTCATCTGTTATTTTCAATATAAGAAGTTAAAGAAATAAAGTCTTCTACACTTAGTTGTTCGGCACGCAATTTAGCAAATTCGTGGCTATCTTTCAGATTAAATTTATGTAAAGCGTTTCTAAGTGTTTTACGCCTCTGATTAAATCCGGTTTTAACGACATCGAAAAACAATGTTTTAGAGCATGGCAACACGAAGCCTTCTTTACGAACACACTTTATAACTCCCGACTTAACCTTAGGTGGCGGGTTAAAAACATGGGGTTCTATAGTAAACTGATAGGTTGAATCATAAAAAGCGTTGAGCAAAACACTTAAAATGCCATATGTTTTGGAGCCTTTCCCAGCCACCAGGCGCTCTGCCACTTCTTTCTGAAACATACCACCAAAACCAAGCACCGATTCGACATGTTCTAAAACTTTAAAGACGATTTGCGAACTGATATTGTAGGGATAGTTGCCAATCACAATCATGTCCTTATCCTTAAAAAGGAATTCTGTGTTTTTGTTTAAAATATCCCCTTCCTGAAGCTTCAGCCCTTTGGGCACAAAATGCTCTTTGAGGTAATGCACCGATTCAGTGTCAATTTCTAAAGCTGTCACATCCGTATAATTAGCCAGAAGAAATTGTGTAAGCACACCCATGCCCGGACCAATCTCAAGGACTGGCACATCCTTATAGTCGTCTTTGTAAAGCAGAGCAACTTTCTCGGCGATACTTTCGTCTTTCAGAAAATGCTGCCCGAGATGTTTCTTTGGTTTTACTGAATGATTCAACATTAGGTTTCAAAACTACTACCTATTTTTGGAATATCAGTTCCCGTTCACAGAAATATTAAATAATTGGTACAGTTTTTGAAACTTGTAAACAAATAACAAGTGTCACATGAAAAAAATATTACTTAGCACCTTTACCTGCCTGGCGATACTAAGTGCCAATGCACAGGGAGACCCAAACCTGGCTCCGGGACAGATGCCTCCTTCAGCTCCTGCTGTTGCTCAGAGCCCAGAGTTCATCCAGTTCAAAGAATTGGTTTACGATTTTGGCAACATCAAACAAGGCACCCCAGTTTCACACATATTTGAATTTAAAAACGTTGGTACCAGAGACATCACTTTGGTAAATGTTGCCGCTTCTTGTGGCTGCACAACACCAAACTGGAAAGGTGGAATTTACAATCCACAAGCAACAGCCCAGATTACTGCGACATACAATGCCGCCAGCGAGGGTTTCTTCAATAAAGTTATAACAGTTACCACTTCAGAAGGCGTCAATATCCTAACCATTACAGGAAATGTCCTAAGTGCAGCAGCCTATGATGAATGGAAAATAAAAAAAGATGCTGAAGATGCGGCAAAAGCAAAAGCCGAAGAAGCTAACAAAAAGGGTAAAAGCAAAAGTGCCGAAAAAAACAAAAAAGGCATGGAGAAAAAAGATGAAGCTAAAGCCAAAGTAGAAACTAAAAAAGATGAAGTAGAAAAAAAGCACGATGAGCACAAAAGCGAATCTGATGCTAAAAAAGAAGCTACTAAATCTAAAGTAGAAGCTAAAAAAGACGCAGCTAAATCTAAAACCAAAAAACCTGAAGTCAAAAAAGAGACTGAAGAAAAAGAAACAGAATCTAAATAATCAAATAACAATCTTAACATAACAACAGTCATGAAAAAGCTAGCCATTTTAAGCGTTTCAGCCATTCTCTTCATAGGATTGGCCGCTTTCCAGCCTAAACCAAAAAAGAAACCTACTAAAGCAGGTGCTAAAAAAGAAGTTAAAACTGCAAAAGTTACACTTTCTGATAAAGCCTATGATGTAAAATTTGACAAAACCTTCCACGATTTTGGCAAATCTGCTGAAGGCGAACAGGTAGAAACCATCTTTGTTATCACCAACGTGGGTAAAGAGCCTGTGTTAATCAAATCTCACGAAGTTCAATGTGGTTGCACAACCCCTTCTTACTCTATGGAACCAATTATGCCCGGTAAAAGCACTAACATCAAAGTTGGCTTTAACACCAATGGTAAAATGGGTATGAACGACAAAACCGTTAAAATCACTACCAATGGCGG
>JBJTNS010000176.1:0-2781 GCA_046074245.1 Chitinophagaceae bacterium
GGCATCGAAACACTGGGCGGCATGATGGACACCATTATCCCCAGAAACAGCAAGGTACCAACCAATGCCGGCAGACAATATACCACCTCCAAAGATGGTCAACTAAGTTTACGAATATCCGTTTACCAGGGCGAGCGCGAAATGGTGGCAGATAATAGAAAACTGGGGGAATTTATTTTAGAAGGCATTCCGGCTATGCCAGCAGGATTGCCAAAAATTGATATCCGCTTTATGCTGAATGCCGATGGTATTTTAAGTATAGAAGCTGTAGAAATGCGCTCGGGCATTCGTCAGACCATAGAAATCCAACCGCAGTACGGATTAACCGATGCCGAGGTAGAAAACATGCTGCTGGCGGCTATGAGCAATGCCGAAGCAGATATGCAAAAAAGACAATTAACCGAGACCATTACAGAGGCCGAACAGGTAATGTACCAATGCCGCAAATTGCTGACTGCCAACCACACCTTGCTAAGTGAGGCAGCAGTAGCAACAACCCAAGCGGCTATCAGCGAGCTGGAGGCATTGTGCAAGGGCAGCGACCGCGAGGCAATAAATCAGTCGATGGAGCGTTTAAACTCTGTTACACGACCATTTGCAGAGCGATTAATGGATCAGGCCATAGGAAAAGCTTTAACAGGAAAAAAATTAGATGCGTTATAATATTAAACCCATATTACTATCCCTATTCATGCTGCAAATCATGACAGGATTTGCGCAGCCTGAGGTTGAAGCACCACTTCAACAGCAAAATATTGATACCGAAGAACAAACCAAAACCAAGCTCGGTGTCAAATTCACTCTTGGTAACCATATATTTGTTGGCAATGCATTTGACAACGAAAAAATAGCATTTGGCTTTGGTGCAGGCGTGTATAACATCGTTCATCTCAATAAACCTAAAACCATCAATCTTCACTGGGAACTGAACTGTAACTTTAAAGGCAGTAAATTCGGCAAACTCAATGATACCTCTTACAGTAAGATTTCGCTGGCATACATGGAACTTCCGGTAATGGCCAGTTTCCAGATTTTAAACACAAAGAAAAAACAGCCTATGCACCTGTTGATGGGCATTCAAACAGGTTTATTATTCCGTTCCAGCATCAATAAATCGTACGGCAAATTCGGCGAAGTGAAAACCAATCTTCCTTTCAAACGATTTGACTTCTCGCCGGTAGTTGGTGTAAGAAAAGAAATTGGAAGTGGTATGTCTTTGCAACTGGCTGCTAAAGTGAGTCTGCAGAATATATGGACCAATACTTTTTATGAGAGATCTGTTGATCCAAATCCTGCTAACACGAATGTCGATTACCGCGACCTTACGCCAGCCTTCAGAGATGGCACCCATCAAGTGAAAAATTACAGCCTGGAGTTCTCCTTTATGTTTTAATAAACGCTCATCTTAAGAGCGAAAAAAAATAATTCACGCATTGGCACAGATTTTGAGTGCTTTAGATTAAAATCAAATTACAATGAAAAGAACCTTACTTTTTTTATTCTTTAGTCTAAGTATCAGCGCTTTCGCGCAAAATACACCCAGTAAGGTAAGTCTGTTCCCTAACCCGGCAGTATCTTATGTAGACCTTGCCTTCCCGGAAACAGTTCAATCAGAAGTTGTAGTGACACTGAGCGATATTCTTGGAAACAAGATTGAAACCTTTACTTTTAAGCCAGGTGAACCCTTAAGAATTGAATTTGCCCCACTAAATCTGAAGAATGGCATGTATCTTTTTAAGATAGAGTGTGGGGAAGCAATGTTTCTCAAACGCCTGGTAATCAAACAATAACTAATTTAAATCAGTTTTTTGTTGAATTATTTTTTTCAATAGATATCTGACACCTCATTTTATTTAAATTTCTATATTACAATTAATTAACCCTGCGAAAGCGGGGTTTTTTTTTGGACTTAGATTAACAAAAATAGTTTTAGTTTGTTTTAAAATTTCTTACTTTTGCAGCCTTATTCGAAATTATGAGTATATCAAAAATACAGGAACTGTTGGGCGCAGATGCAGACAGTTTGCTAAACCACACATCTAAGACCATCAGTAAAGATAGTCTTCACTTACCGGGCAACGATTTCGTAGACAGAGTATTTGCTCAAACCAATCGTTCTCCGCAAGTATTAAGAAGCTTAAACGCTCTATACAATCACGGCAGACTTGCCGGTACTGGTTATGTAAGCATTTTACCAGTTGACCAGGGTATAGAACACAGTGCGGGTGCATCTTTTGCTCCAAACCCTATGTTCTTTGATCCAGAGAACATAGTAAAATTAGCCATTGAAGGTGGTTGCAATGCTGTTGCTTCTACTTACGGTGTATTAGCTGCTACCAGCAGAAAATATGCTCATAAAATTCCTTTCATAGTAAAACTGAACCACAACGAATTCTTAACCTACCCTAACAAGTTCGACCAGATCATGTTTGGCAGCGTAGAAGAAGCCTGGAACCTTGGTGCTACTGCAGTAGGTGCAACTATCTACTTCGGTTCTCCGGAGTCTGGTCGTCAGATCGTTGAAGTGGCTCAGGCATTTGAAAGAGCACACGAACTTGGTATGGCTACAATCCTGTGGTGCTACCTGAGAAACAATGATTTCAAAAAAGATGGTATCGACTACCATACTGCAACCGATTTAACAGCACAGGCTAACCACCTTGGTGTTACTATCCAGGCAGATATTATCAAACAAAAATTACCTACATTGAATGGTGGTTACAACGCTATCAAATTTGGTAAAACCCATCCTAAAGTATACACCGACCTTAACACTGATCA
>JBJTNS010000177.1:0-9768 GCA_046074245.1 Chitinophagaceae bacterium
GAAAAGCCAGGCTATAAAAATAATCTGGATCTCAATGATCCTTCCGTTAAAACTATTGTTGAATACAATTCTTCTACCGGAATGTATGAAGAGTATAAAGAAATCGCTGGCAGAAAAGTCATACAGCGCAGCATGACCCGCGAGGAGTATATGGACTATACTGCAAAAGAGGAGCGCAAACGTTACTTCGATCAGCGTTCTAAAAGTAATGCCGGCGAAAGCGGTTACAATAACAACAAGAAAATAACTTTAGTTAAGTCGCCACCAATTCTGGACAAAGTTTTCAGAGGTGGTTTGGTAGATATACAACCAAGTGGTTCTGCGGAATTAACTTTTGGTGGAATTTTTAACACGGTTAGAAATCCACAGTTCAGCGCCAGACAGCAGAAAACCGGTCAGTTCGACTTCGACCAGAAAATTCAGTTAAACGTTAATGGTAAAATTGGAAATGCATTGAATCTGGGGATTAAGTACGACACGGATGCGACTTTCGATTTCGACAACCAGACAAAATTGAACTGGGTTGGAAAAGAAGACCAGATGGTTAAGTCTATTGAACTAGGAAATGTTAGTTTACCATTGAACGGGAGTTTAATTCAGGCAGGGCAATCACTTTTCGGTATAAAGACAGCTTTCCAGTTTGGAAAACTAAAGATGACCCTGATCGCTACACAGAACAAAGGTCAGCGCACAGAAACAACAGTAAACGGAGGTGCTCAGATCACCAACTTTAATATTCAGGCACACAACTACGATCAGAACAGACACTATTTTCTGTCACAGTTTTTCAAAGACCAGTTTGATGGAGCGATGTCAAGTTTACCATTGTTAACCTCTGGTGTGATGATTAACAGGGTGAAGTATGGGTAACCAACAGAAGTGGCAATTACGAGAATACCAGAGATGTTTTGTCATTAATGGACTTAGGCGAATACCGTCCTTATAATACTTTTAATTCTTCCGGGACTAATCGTCCGTATGCCTCTAACGACGCTAACCATTTATATGATGATATCGTAAACAGTCCTAATAAGGACAATATCAGACAATCTAAAACCTGTCTTGATCAGATGAATGCTTCTTTGCCAAATCTTAAACAAGGTCTGGATTACGAGTTGCTAACCTATGCCAAGCAGTTAAACGAAACTGAGTTTACAGTCAATCAGCGATTAGGTTATATTTCGTTGAACACTGCGCTAAACAACGACGAAGTATTAGCCGTAGCATTCGAATATACTTACAACGGACAAGTTTTTAAAGTAGGTGAATTTGCCTCAGAAGTTGCCAGCACCAGAGACGACAGTAAGGTGTTGATGCTAAAAATGCTTAAAAATAACATCATCAGAACGAAGCTGCCAATGTGGGAGTTAATGATGAAGAATATTTATTCGCTGGGATCTTTCAATGTGAATGCGAATGATTTGAATTTAAATGTTATTTACAATGACGATCCATCGGGAGCAGATTTGAACTACATGCCAGTGAACAATTATCCTGGTTTGAGTGGAGGTATACCGATTATCCGTGTCATGAACATGGATAGAATTAACCGTCAGGGTGAAAGTAAACCAGATGGAATTTTTGATGCAATTGAAGACATTACTTTTCAGTCTAAGAATGGCAGAATTATTTTTCCGGTAAGAGAACCGTTTGGTAATTATTTAAGATCAAAGTTTAACGGCGACTCGCTGGTAGCGAATAAATATGTGTTTGACGCCTTGTACGACAGCACCAAATGGCTGGCAGAACAGGATGTTGTTCATAATAAGTTCTTCCTGAAAGGGAGTTATAAAGGATCCAGCAGCAACGAAATTTCATTGAATGCCCTCAACGTTCCTCAGGGTTCGGTGGTTGTAACAGCCAATGGAACAAAACTCACAGAGAATGTCGATTTTATCGTCGACTACAATGCTGGTAAAGTAACCATTATTAATCAGGGGATATTACAATCTGGTGCAGTAATTAAAGTATCTGCAGAGAGCAACAGTATGTTCAATATTCAGCAGAAAACCTTACTGGGTGCCAGATTTGATTACACCGCAAACAAAAAACTACTATTGGGTGGGACGGTCCTGCACATGTACGAGAGAGCCTTAACCCCTAAGACCAATATCGGCGATGAGCCATTGTTGAATACCATTATTGGTTTAGATGGTAGTTATTCAACTTCATCTTTGTTCCTTACCAAGCTGGTAGATAAACTGCCATTCATTCAAACAAAGGCAGAGAGCAGATTAAGTGCACAGGGTGAATATGCCAGAATCTTTCCTGGACAGGCTCGCGGTCAGAACGAAACCAGAGGTGTAAGTTATCTTGACGATTTTGAAGGTGCAGAAACTACATTTGATTTAAGGCTGGTATCCAGCTGGAAATTGTCAAGCTTACCACAGTCGCAGCCACAATTATTCCCTGAATGGAATCTGAATGCTCCTGACAAACGCACCTGGGGTTATCAGAGAGCAAAGCTGGCATGGTACAATATAGATCCGACATTTTACAGGAAGGATAAATACACCCCTGAGCACATAGCAACGGATGTAGACATGCAGAGTAATCATTACATGCGTGAGGTATCTGTCAACGAAGTTTTCCCGAATAAGAATGTTGCGCAGGGTGCACCAAATATTTTACCTACTCTCGATCTTGCTTTTTTCCCAAAAGAAAGAGGACAATATAATTACAACGCTACCAACGATTTCACCAGTGATGGTTTCTTCAAGAATCCAGTAAGCACCTGGGGTGGTGTTATGAGAAGAATTGAGAGTAACGACTTCGAGGCTGCCAATATTGATTACATTGAAATATGGATGATGGATCCGTTTATCTATAATCAAACGGGATCAAATAAAGGGAAGTTGTATATTGATCTTGGTAATGTGAGTGAAGATATTTTACCAGACAGAAGGAAATCATTTGAGAATGGGTTAAATCCAAAAGGTAATATACAGGATGTTGATACGTCAATTTATGGTCGTATTCCGGTTTTGCCACAGCTTAATAATGCTTTCGATAATGATCCGGATGCCAGACAGTATCAGGATTTAGGTCTGGATGGATTCAACGACTTCGACGAGCGTTCTTATGATACCGTATATCTGAACGAGTTAAAAACCAATTTTGGGGTAAATTCTAAAATCTATCTGGATGCTTTATCAGATCCGGCTACCGATGATTATCAGCATAACAGAGATGATAATTACAATGCTTCTAAAACTTCTATCATCGGTCGTTACAAAAAATTCAATCATTTACAGGGTAATTCCACTTTGGATAAATTACCGGATGGAACACCAAAGAGTGCAACAACTATTCCGGATAACGAAGATATCAATAACGATTTTACAATGAATCAGACGGAAGACTATTTTAATTATGAAATAGCATTAAGTCCTGAAGATCTTGTACCAGGTAAAGGGTTTGTAACAGATGTATCAGAGGTTAAAAAGACTCTAAAGAATGGTAAAACAGAAACCATAAAGTGGATACAGATTAAAGTGCCAATCAGAGAGTATACCCGATCAGTTGGTAATATATCAGACTTTAAGTCTATACGTTTCATGCGTATGTATATGAAGGGTTTCACCGATAGTACCATTCTAAGATTTGCTCAGATGCAGCTGGTAAGAGCAGACTGGAGAAGATATCTTCATTCATTGAACAAGCCTGGAGCAGTTGTTCCATTAGACCCAACAGATAATACCACCTTTGTTGTATCTACTGTAAATATTGAAGAAAATGGTAAACGTACACCTGTAAGATATGTAGAGCCCCCGGGCATCAGTCGTGTACGCGACCCGGCATCTCAGAACTTTGTGCAGCAAAATGAGCAATCTTTATCTTTAAGAGTTTGTAACCTGAAGCCAAGTGATTCGAGAGCAGCCTACAAAACTGTAAATTTTGATATCAGAAACTACAGGTATTTAAAAATGTTTGTTCACGCTGAAGGAACTGATGTTAAAGACGGAGATTTATCTGCATTCATCAGAATCGGTACTGATTTAGTAGGCAACTATTACGAGTATGAGATTCCTCTGAAAATGACGCCTGATGGGTCTTATGCCGCTTCACAGATCTGGAAAGCTGAGAATGAATTTGATTTTGAACTGGCAGATTTGTTTAACTCTAAAACTTTAAGATCTGAGAGCAATGTACAGTTAACCCGCCCATTCTTTTACTACAACAGTAAGGGGCATAAAATCTCGGTACTGGGATTGCCGGATCTGAGCAATATCCGTGTCATCATGGTAGGTGTCAGAAATAATACCGACAATCCGAAATGCGGAGAGGTTTGGTTTAACGAGTTAAGGGTAACGGATATTACGAATAAAGGCGGCTGGGCGACAACAGGAAGGGTAGTGGCACAGATGGCAGACTTTGCAACCTTATCGGCATCCGGAAATATTTCAACGATAGGATTTGGGGGCATTGATAAACGTTTAAATGAAAGAAATCTAAGCGATAACTACCAGTTTGATTTGGCTTCCAGTTTTGAGTTGGGTAAATTCTTCCCACAGAAAGCGGGTGTTAATATTCCAATGTTTGTTGGATACAGCGGGAATATTATTCGTCCGAAGTTCAATCCATTAAATCCGGACATCGAACTCAAGAAAGCTGTCGAACGATTGCCTGACGATCAGAAGAAGGCAGTATTAAAAGCGGCAGAAGATTATAATACACGTTACAGTGTCAACTTTACCAATGTCAGAAAGAATCCGACGGGTAGTGGAAAGATCATGCCTTGGAGTATTTCTAACTTCAATCTGACCTATTCGTATATCCATCTACAGAGAAGAAATATTCAGGTAGAAGATCAGTTTAGCAAAACCTATCATGGTAGTATAGGATATGCTTATTCACCTAAAGGTAAGGTATGGGAGCCATTCAAGTTTGTGAAGAGTAAGCATTTGAAACTGGTGCGCGATTTTAATTTAAGAACCATGCCACAAAACATTCTGATTCGTATGGATGTTGATCGCTACTATTCAGAAATGCTGGCAAGAAACAACGACCAGTTTAAGCAGCTAACGCCGCGATTATTTGATAAAAACTTTACGATGCAAAGGGTTTACAATGTCAACTTCCCTTTCACTAAAAGTTTAAAGCTGGATTATTCAGCAACTGTTAATTCAAGGATTGAAGAGCCATTCGGGCAGTTAGACACCGAAGAGAAGAGAGACTCTGTTCGTCAGGATTTCTGGGCACTGGGTCGCATGCGCGATTTCAATCAGATTGCTAATTTCAATTACACGGTACCACTGGATAAAATCGGTATTCTTAACTGGATTACATCAACAGTAAGGTACAGTGCCAACTACGGCTGGATGCAGGCACCACCTTCCTACAGTACATTAGGAAACACCATTCAGAACAGCAAAGAATTAAATATTAATACGCAGTTTAACATGGTGAATCTTTACAACAAAGTGCCATTCTTAAAACGTATTAACAGTGGAACCGCCAAAAAGAAAACCAGTGCATCTGCACCTGTAGAGAAAGGCTCTGCTGAAACTGCGAAGAACAAAAAAGAAAAGCCTTCTTTTGGAACTGGGTTCCTGAGAGGTTTGATGATGCTCAGAAATGTGAGTGTTAACTATACCGAAAGAAACGGTGTGATGATGCCAGGTTTCAAGCACACCATAGATTATTTCGGTCAGAACTTTGCGCATGATGCTCCGGGTTTACCATTTATCTTAGGAAGTCAGAAAGAAGATATCCGATACCAGCTTGCCAGAAATGGAGCTTTGAGTAACGATATCAGATTAAACAATTTCTACACTGAAAACAGTAATAAAACCATTAACGGAAATGCCACTATTGAGCCATTCAAGGATTTCAGAATCCAGATGAATTTCAATTTAAGCAGAACCAATAATTTACAATCCTTGTTCAGATATGATGATACTGCTAAAGACTGGAGAGACTTCTCAATCAGGGAAACAGGGACCTTTAACACAACAGGAATATTTGTCAGAACAGCTAACGAGAAGGTTAATGCCGACAATGGCTGGGCGAGTCAGAATTACACCAATTTTGAAAATGCGCGTTTTGTGATTTCACAAAGACAGGCCATGAACGACGAGAGAGTATACTTAAAAATGGTTGATCCGGATAATAAGAAGTTCTATTACGGTTATGGAGCAAAAGCTCAGAATACTCTGATTCCGGCTTTCTTATCAGCCTATACAGGTGTCAATCAGTCGAAGGTATCTTTAAGTCCGTTCAGAAACCTGCCACTTCCTAATTGGAACATCAATTACAATGGCTTGAGTAAAATCAAAAAACTAAGTAAGATATTTACCAATATCACATTACAACATCGTTATACCGGAACTTATACTTTAAGTGGATACACCACCAACCTGTATTACAATCCGAATGATTCTGCAAAATCAGGTGTCGATCTGGTAAGTAAATACAATATTAACAGTGTAAGTATCAGAGAGCAGTTCAGTCCGTTAATTGGTGTTGATATTACAACTAAGTCGGGTATAACAGCTGGTTTGAAAATAAACCGTTCGAGAAACGTCACCTTGTTTGTGCCAAATGCCAATTTAACTGAGTTAACGTCAAAAGATTTCTCTTTAAATATGGGTTACAGAACCAGTGGTGTTAAATTGCCGATTAAGTACAATGGCAAACGCATCTATCTGGAAAACGACCTCTTGTTTGATTTGAGTGTTAGTATTGCCAACAATTATACGGTAGTAAGGTTAGTTGATCAGAATACCAATACTGTTGCTGGTGGTCAGAGAGTAGTGTCTATTCGTCCAAATCTGAACTACATGATAAATACGAATGTTAACTTAACAATTTTCTACGAGCGCAGAGCATCCACCCCGCATGCATCCAATGCATTCCCAACGGCCTTAACAACATTTGGGGCTAAATTGAGATACACCATTCAATAAAAAATTTAATTCTATCAAAAAGCGAAGAACAAAGTACATGTTTTTCGCTTTTTTTATTATATTCGCCATATATAAAATCTCCGTATGCTGCTTTCTATTTATGTGTGCAGAAAATTTGCTGTAGTCAGCTTATTCTTTTTGAGCCTGATTTTTCAGAGCTCCGGTTTAATGGCCCAGGGTAAAACTTATGGTCTTCTCAAAAAACTTTCAGGAAACGACGAAAATGGATATGTCTTGTTTTCGCCTTTGAATTGTGACACAACGTATTTAATTAACAAATGTGGTCAGCGGGTCCACCATTGGGTAAGTCCGTTTACGCCCGGGATGTCACTGTATTTACAACCCAATGGACACTTGATAAAAACAGGTACTTATACCGATACTGCTTTTGGTGTAGCCGGAGGTAGGGGAGGAATCATAGAAGAGTACGACTGGGACAATCAGTTAATCTGGCGATATAAAATATTCAATGATTCTTTATGTCAGCATCATGATATCAAACCAATGCCGAATGGTAATATCATGGTATTAGCCTGGCACAGTATTTCAAAGCAGAAAGCCATGGGGCTTGGAAGGCGATCAGAGAATTTTAAGCTTAATCAAACTGATTTATGGGGCGAGCGTCTGATTGAGTTGAAACCCATTGGAACAGACAGTGCCGAAATTGCATGGCAATGGGATTTGTTTGATCATATTGTACAGGATGTAGATACAGCCTTGCCAAATTACGGTCAAGTGGATCAGCATCCTGAATTAATGAACATCAATTATGCGTTGAACTTACAGACTAACGACTGGATTCATGCTAACGGAATTGATTATAATGAAGCGCTTGATCAGGTGGTAATCAGTTGTCATAATAATTCCGAAATCTGGATCATCGATCACAGTGGAACAACTGCAGAAACAAGGACACATCGCGGTGGTCAGTTTGATAAGGGTGGTGATATTTTATATCGCTGGGGAAATCCTCAAGCCTATAATATGGGCAGTGCCAGTGATAGAAAATTGTTCAGGCAACACCATGCATACTGGATACCGAACGGGTATAAAGACTCCGGGTGCATCATGTTGTTTAATAATGGTTTTAACAGAGATACAGCCTATTCTACAGTTGAAGTTATACAAACCCCTGTATTGCCAAATGGATCTTATGGCGGAGGATTGCCGTATGCACCCACCGCTCCGAAATGGAAATACAAAGATTCTATACCAACTAATTTTTATTCTCAGATTATTTCCGGAGCTGAGCGGATGCCAAACGGAAACACTATGATATGCAGTGGCGTACAGGGATTATTTTTTGAAGTAACGCCAAGTGGTAAGACAGTATGGAAATATAAAAATCCATTGGCGGGGAATCTGGTGAAGTCTGATGGAACACAGGGAAATAACCCGGTTTTCAGATGCACTTTTTATCCATCTTCATACCCTGCTTTTCATGGGAAAAATTTAATTGGAAAAGGTGTTCTGGAGAAAAATGTGATTCCATATTCCTGTAATTACGAAACAGTGTCTCCTGTAGTTGTATCTTTAAAACCAGGCAAAAGAAGTATTGATATAGCAACAGATACAACTATGCAGGTGATATTTAGTGAGGCGGTACTTAAATCGAATGGAACAGCTTCAGTATTTGTCAATAATCAATTGTATGAGAGTATTTCATTTAGCAGCGATCTGGTGAAGGTAAACGGTACAGTGCTTCAGATTAAACATTTAAGAAAGTTCCCTTTTAATAGTCGTGTTTCTGTTAAGTTAAGCGCTAAATGTGTGAGAGATTCATCTTTTAATTATAATATTCTGGGAATAGATACTGCTGACTGGTATTTTGAAACCCGGCAGTCTGCACCCAATATTGTTGCTTTTATGCCTGATAGCGGAACGAGTAATGTATCAGTAAATGTGCAGCCTTATTTGGTGTTTGACGAGAAAGTACATAAGGTTTCGGGCTCAGTCAGAATATTTGAAGATGGTGTTTTGATGGAAAGTATATCAAGCAGCAGTGGCAGAATTGCTGCTACTGGTAATGTAGTTACAATAACACCATACCGTCCGTTTAAATACAACAGTAAAATTAGAATTGAGGCAGATAGCTGCTTTGCGGATACTTTTGGCTACAGGTGTGCAATGATTGCCGGAAACAAATGGCTGTTCACGACGCAGACACAACCAAAGATTATTAGTATGAGTCCGCTGCCCTCCAGCAGAGATGTAGATCCGTCAACTTCATTGACTATTAGATTTGATAGAAATATACAGATAGATACTGTTAAAGCTATCAGTGTATTTGAAGATGGGCAACTGATCAGGCAGATAAGTGTAAATTCTGCAGCAGTTACAATAACAGGTTCTTTGATGAGTATAGATCCTAATCTTACTTTTAAAGAGGGTTCATGGGTGTCAGTGTCAATACCTGAAAATGTATTGATGGATTTAAACAATGCTCATTTTTCTGGCATAGATAGTTCGGCATGGCACTTCAGCATCAAGAATACATCAGGTTTGCAGGTGACGAAAAACGATAAACAGTTTAAGGTCTACCCGAATCCATTTACTTCAGTTTGCTATCTTGAGTCAAATACAAGGCTGGAGACTATAGAATTAACAGACATGCAGGGGCGAACAATTCAGTTGCCTGTGGAGCGTGAAGAAAACGCATATGTGCTAAATCTATCTCAGCTACCGGCTGGAACTTATGTTCTAAGGATAAATGCTGAACATTTTATCATGATATCGAAATCATAATGCTATAAATCGGTATAAAGAGACCGGTTCTTCGAAAGGAGGATCGGTTTTTTTTATTTCGATATTATTGAGGAAAAGGATTGCTACATTTTTTTGCCGTGTAGACATCTACTCC
>JBJTNS010000178.1:0-7113 GCA_046074245.1 Chitinophagaceae bacterium
AATACGCCGTTCCAGCCTATTGATGGGTTACGGCCGGCATTGTTTGCCCAAAGGTTTCTGGTAAACATACAATTTTCGCCTCCTAAGGTGCTTCCAAAAGCATGGTTCCAGGTATCTAAAGCTTCAGAGAAGATAGAGTTCTGAATGGTAATATTTACGGTTGGCAATTTTTCTTCTACCTTACCGGTACTGTCGTTGTACATATGGCGATACATCGACATGTTCTCATCTAAGCCCCAGCTGGCTGAAACGTGGTCGATCATGATGTTTCCTACCGGATTTCCACCAATGGCATCGTCTCTGCGGCCTACCCAGGTTTCGCCTCTTCTGAAACGCATATATCTGATGATCACATCGTGGGTATTGATCCAGAAGGATTCGCCAGCAACACAAACCCCATCGCCAGGTGCACTTTGACCGGCAATAGTAAGGTAAGGTGCTCTTACAATTAGCGGTGTTTTAAGCCGGATGATTCCGGCAACGTTAAACACCACAATTCTTGCACCGCCTTGCTCACAAGCCTCTCTTAATGAACCCGGACCATCGTCATTTATGTTGGTTACAGTGATCACTCTGCCGCCTCTGCCACCGAAAGCGTAAGCACCACCACCTTCGGCACCAGGAAATGCTTTGATTTCAGCCTGAGGCAGATCTACCAGCCGGTGTGCCCATGGCACATAAGGTTTCCCCATTTTCGCTTCCTTATCTATAATTGGCAAAGCCTTGAGCCAGGCGGCATCAGAATGCAACTTTGCTGCATTCATTAGCGAATCACTTCGTCTTTGTACATCCGCAGGAATTTCCGGGTATTGAGCAAAGGTATTTGCTCCAATTGCTACAAGGACCAATAATAAAAAGTATCGTTTCATATTCATTTTTTTGGGGAGGTATATATTCGGGATAAACCGAAATTGTTATTTCTGATTTCTTTTAGAAAGAACGGGAGCTTAATTAAGCTCCCGTTCAAATTGATCTAAAAAACACTTTATTAAATATGCGGTGTTTTTACAAATTTACCTTTGAACTTTTATATCAATGTTTATAAATGTTCCTTTGGCTGCACTGTTTTGGTTGGTATAGTTCACGTTAATGATACCATATTTACCCGCAGCCGTTTTAAACATCACTAATTTACCTGTAGTAAGTCCTTTTACAGAAGAAGCGGTACCACTTCCCATGTTTGAGGTTGCAGCTGATGCTAAAGAAGCAGAAGAGGTAACGTTCGCAAAAGTTGGCGCAGTAATGATCTTCAACAGGGTAGCATTCTTAGTGTAATTAGTAATGTTATTAATAGCAATTGGTGTAGGCACTGGAGAGATATTCAGTGCATATAGGGTATGTCCATTAGCCACACCAGAAGTTAAGGTTGGATCGTAAAAATATCCAAAATCAATAGTAGCACTTTCACTTCCTACCGTACTGTAACTTAACACCTTATTGGTAGTTGTTGCAAAATAAGTAGGATTAGTTTGATCTACCGTATCGGGTACAAAGATGGTTCTGTTCACAAAATAGTTGAAATCTGAAGTGATCTTCACCACAATGTTCTTTTCACCTAAATAAATACCAGACTTATCTTTAGCTACAATTCGGTAAGTGTATACCCCTGGCGAAGTGTCAGCAGTATAAGTTGTTGAAGTTGTAAACCATTTTTTACTGGTAAGCACCTGGTTTTTAGTCACCTCGGTACCATTTTTGTATACGTATACATATTCCATATCAACAGGACTGGTAATCGCGTACTGAAGCGAAAAAGTGGCTCCGGGATTAAGCGTAGTATCTGCAGCAATGTAACCCGCACTATTAGCATACATATATACGCTGATCTGATTACTATTCGGAATATCTATTTTTTTGCAGCTATAGGCAACAGCGAACAGGCCGAATAGGGTGCAAAGCGTTATTAATTTGTTCGTTTTCATTTCATCTAAAATTTTATACTTCCTCCTATTACAATAATGGATCGAATGTTCCTCCAGACCATCCTAATGTCTGCTCTATCTTAACCGTTGAGGTTAAGAAATTAGTTGGCAATGGATAGAAATAATACGTAGTTGGATAATTAATCGGCGTAGTGGTATCCAGGCTAAAAGTAGTCGAGGTAAACACCTTGTTAACAGTGGTCACATTATTAATGTTAATGGTATCCCGAGGTTTGAAACCCAAAGCATTATTTGCTTCCAGGTAGATCTTAGTAGGATCGGTACCTGCTGTTGCACCTAAAGTATAAGGTGATTTAACTGTCCATTTGTATCCGTATCTAACTGTACCGGTCAAGGTATGGAAAGTACGGGTACGTCTTAAATCATCATATCTTTTACCTTCCATGGCAAACTCCACCTGACGTTCGTTCAAGATCAAAGTTGCCATTTGTGCAGTAGTAGTAGCTAAATCTAAACCATAATTTTTAGACCCTGCCACAATACCTGCTCTGGTACGTAGTTTAACCAATAGTGTTTTGGCATCAGCCATACGTCCGGTAGCATTGGCACATTCTGCATAGTTTAACAATACTTCTGCAAAACGCATCTCAATCCAGTCCATACCACTACCACCACCTGTATTACTGTTGTATACTGCATTGGCAGCAGAAATAGACGAATTGGAGATCTTTCTGCAATAGAATCCGGTGGCAGACTGTTTACTGTTGTCTTCAGTTACGCTGACATAGTTCCACTGCCTGCGACCTGTTTTGCCACTTAGAGGCCAAACTTGTCCGTTGTAAGCTACAGTTGCATCTAAACGAGGATCGCGATTAACCCAGAAAATATCTTGGTTGTATGCAAAAGATGAAGAAGCTACCGCTTGTGCAATGGGCACCCCATCTTTCATCGTAAAAGCTTGCACCAGGTTCCAGGTAGGCTGGTAACTTCCGCCCCCGCCTGTAGTTTCAGAAACCGGTCTCAAAATGTTTTCAATATTAGTACCTCTACCCGGATTAACAGAAATTGCATCATAGGTACGCCATAAAATACGCTCCTTGTTTGCGGCAGTTTCATCAGTGAAGATATTGCTAAAATTGCTTATCAAGTCGTAATTGTTAGCCAATCCGTAATCGTAAGCTGCTTTTGTTGCTGTATAAGCATCTTCCCATCTGGTCAGATCGTTATTCGGATTGAACTGAGGGCTTGCCCAATACATTAATACCTTTCCTTTTAAAGCCAAAGCAGCCATTTTGGTAATTCTACCTCCATCAGTAGATAAGGTCCAGCTGGCTGGTAAGCCATAGCAAGAGTCCAGATCGGCAACAATTTGCTTAATACAAACACTGGTTTTAGATCTTGGCACCTCCAACACATCGGTATTGATATCTTGTGATTTTAATACCAAAGGCACACCGCCATAAAGCTTAACCAGGTTAAAGTAAACGAATGCTCTAAAGAAGTACATCTGCCCTTTCAACTTGGCTTTTACATCTTGGTCTAAAGTACCTTCTTCAATACCCTGTATAGCTAAATTGATACGTCTGATGGTAAAGTACTGATTATTAGAGGTACTGGTATTGTTTGAGGCAATATCAGTTACACTGTTTTCTGTTAAGGTACCATACAATAATGTAGTATTTGCCGAGTTGGTCTCATCAGAGGTATTGTGCATACCACTAACTGTTGGCCAGTTAGGCATCACTAAATCATATGTTTTATTGATATACAAATTGGTTGTTGATTCGCTATTCCAAATCGCAGGATCGACACCACTTAAGTCTTTTTTATCAAAAATATCCTTCTTACATGCTGAAACAAGCACAATTAAGGCGATAAAAAAGAGGCTATTTTGAATTTTATTTTTCATTTTCATCTTGATCATGATTAGATACTAATGTTTAAACCAAAAGAGATCGTTCTCAGGGTTGGGTAACTGGCAAAGTTTCCTGTTGAAGGATCTTTATATTTATAAGGATTAATAATATTCCAAAGATTATTACCTGTAACATAAGCTCTGAATTCAGGAATTTTATATTTCTCTGCTAGCTTTTTAGGCATGCTGTAAGATAAACTCATATTATTAATGCGGGCTACCGTACCACTTACTGCCCAGAAAGTTGAACTTTCTTTAGCAAAAGGAGCATCGGCTCTCGGGAATTTTGCATCAGGATTTTCCGGAGTCCAATGGTCTGCCCAGAATGCTGGAGCAGATTGAGTAGTAGTCGGCACTTTTCTGGCTTCAGAGTCAACAAACTTTTTACCACCTAAGCTGATGTATCCATTAGTGCTCAATTTGAAGTTCTTATATGAAATACCCAAGGTAAGACCAAAAGAGATCCGAGTTGAGATATCATCATACATTAAGGTAATATCATTCTCGGTAATTTGACCATCATTATTGATATCTTCATAATCTAAGAATCCAAGCTGAGGTTTTGCACCATTAATCTTATAATTTGGATTTTTGGCTAGAATAGCATCTAATTGTTCTTGAGTACGGATGATGCCTTTAGAGATATAACCATAGTTAGATCCGGTATAAGTTCTAGAACTTTTACCTGTCATTACATCCTGATACTCGGTAACACCACCCAATTTACTTAAGCTATAGTAGTTTTGAATTAACTGATTATCTGAAGTTCCGGTGTTTAGATCTACACTGAAACCCCAATTTTTACTCAACTTATCTCTATAGCCCAAGCTAATTTCAGTACCCCAGTTGTTTTGAATCGCATAGTTCTGGTAACCGGTAGTAACACCCACAGTATATGGCAAACCGGTGGTAGAGAAGTTATCAAAACCATCGTAGGTGTGTCTGTACCATACATCGGTAGAGAAGGTTAATTTATCATTTAAGAAAGTAGCATCTAAACCGTAGTTCTGTGTTAAGGCTTTCTCCCAGGTAATGTTCGGGTTAGGATAGATGTTCGGATCCAGACCATTGGTTACCGTACTACCAAATAACATACCGGTAGTTTGAGTAAAGCGGGCAATGTATTGGTAAGACTGAACACGGTCTTCACCCACTAAACCAACATTAGCTCTTAATTTTAAGGTATTAATGAACTTAATATTGTCTTTAAAGAATTTTTCTTCACTGATCTTCCATCCTAAACCTACAGAAGGGAATAAGCCCCAACGGGTTGCCGGAGGGAAGTTGGCTGAACCGTCATATCTTACTACAGCTTCTAAAATATATTTATCAGCAAAACTATAGTTTAATCGGCCTAAGTAAGAACGTTTACCGGCTTCTGTTGCACCATTTAATTGTGCAGTTGTGCTAGACGCACTAAATGCGAAAAATTCATCCACACCTGGAATCTGCTGAACATCACGATAGGTTAAATAGCTATCGCCATAAGATTCTGTCTGTTCTCCGAGAACCATGATATCAAAATCATGTTTTTTGATCTTTCTGGCATAGGTTAAGGAACCTATTAACTGGTAACTGTTGTTAAAGTTGGTACCTAAAGACAAACGGTCGTTGTTTACACTCGAAGTTGGTGAAGAAGTTAGGGCATTAGTAAACAACAATGAGTTATTACCGGTTCTGGTGTAGTTATACACGGTATACTTCGGGAAGTATTGCTTACTGGTACCTGATCTGTTGATCTTACCATACTGCACTTTAGCCGTTAAGCCTTGAATAAACTTCGGAGTATAAGATAAGCTGGCATTTAAAGTTAAGCCCTGAGCACTTGAACGCTCGTAGTCACCTGAATTAAATAACCCTACCGGATTCCATGCACTAGGTACAGACCAGTTCACCGGTTTATCTTTTATGGTTAATGGTACCCAACGCGGGGTAAGGAAAATGGCACGTGCCATTAAGTCCTCACTATCGGTACCACTGTTTTTTAGCGTATTTCTGTACGTAGTTGAGTAATCGGTATTTAAACTGATACTGGCTTTAAAGCTTGGCGTTACCTGAGCATCCATACCAGAACGGATACCGTATTTCTTGATAGAAATATCTCCAAAGTTTCCGCCTTCATCGTAGTAATTACCACCGGCAAAGAAATTTACTTTATCTTTACCTCCGCTTACATTCAAGGTATGACGCATGAGGGTAGAGGCTTTCCAGAACTGATCGAACCATGGTTCGATCGAATTCTTTTTAAGCGTATCTAAATCAGCCTGAGAGAATCTGGAAGTATAAGCCGTATTATTTAATTCAAAACCATCATTCAGCATTTTTGCATGCTCATAGGCCGACAATACTTTTGGCGTTTCCACTGCATCTGATACCCCAAAATAATTAGAATAACTGATTCTTGGTTTCCCCTGCTTACCTCTTTTAGTAGTAACCAAAACTACCCCTTTTGCTCCGGCTGCACCATATACTGCTGCCGATGCATCTTTAAGGAAAGAGATATTATCAACCAAACTGGCATCTAAATTATCGAAATCAGATTTTGACACGGTCAACCCATCAATTACAAATAATGGGTCAGAAGTAAGTCCCAAAGTACCTGATGCCGCAAAAAGTGTTGGATTTCTGATAGTAATGGTGGTAGTAGCACCCGGTTTACCCGAAGCAACACTTACCCCTAAACCTGGCACCCTGTTTGCTAAGGCTGTTCCTAAATTCGCAACCGAAATGTCTTCGAATTCCTCAGCCTTAATGCTGGCTACCGCACCCAATACATTGGCACGTTTTTTAGTACCGTAACCCACTACCACCACCTCGTTTAAGGCGCTTTGGCTTTGGGTCATGGTTACATTAATTACCTGCTGATTTCGAACCACGATTTCTGTATTCTCGAAACCTACGTAAGAAAATACCAATACAGCCCCTACCGGAGCATTAACGTTGTATTTACCATCAATATCGGTGGTAGTTTTGGTAGTCGAATTTTTTACAGAGATGGTAACCCCTGGCAGTGGTTCGCCATTGGAATCAGTAACCTTTCCGGAAATGCCGATCAACATGGAGCCGGCTTTTGTATTTAATTTTGAATTATTGCCTTCGGCTAATAAACTATTCTGGGATGAAAGGATAATTAAAGTACAACCCAAAACGTAGCCAAATGATTTTTTACAAATCAGCATTCGCTTTTTAATATTTTGTAAGTTTATTTTCATGATTAGTTATTAATTGTATAACCTGTTTGATTTTCCTTTTATAGATGAAGGATTATGAAACAAAGCCTAGCTCTATTCCTTAAATAGTAAAACTATTTAAGGA
>JBJTNS010000179.1:0-19473 GCA_046074245.1 Chitinophagaceae bacterium
TTTTGTCATACAATTCTTCAATGGAAAAATCCAAGAGTAATATTGTAAAAGACAATGACAAACTTGTTTCAAAAAAATCTGCAAAAGCAGATGTGAAAACTCCTGCCTTCAAATCTGATAAACTTCAGATTAAAAAACTTCTGGAAGCCGGTAAGAATGCTGTAAACAGTGCTATAAGAGAATCCAAAAAACTAGGTTTAACAATTACATATATTAAAGATGGCTACCTGGTTAACGAATACCCAGATGGCAGAAAAGAAAATATCACAAAACTAAAGCCTGTAAAGGCACTTCCTAACATTAAAAAAGGAGTGATTTTGCATGCAAAAAAGTAATTCTTTAAGAATTTTTGCCGGCCCAAATGGTTCAGGCAAAAGCACTTTATTTGATTCAATCCAAAAAAAGACAAATTTAAATTTTGGTTGTTTTGTAAATGCTGATGAAATTGAAAAAGTTTTAAAATCAGAAGGCCAGTTACTACTTACCCAATATGGACTGAATTGCCAGTTAAAAGATTGGCAAAACTTCTCTAAAACCAAGGATGGCAAGTCATTATTAAATATTGCAAAATCAAATGAAATCGCCATAAAGATCCTATTTAAGGATAACAAATTAACTACTGAAAGTAACTCTTTTTCCAGTTATTACGCGGCCTATATTGCAGCATTTATCCGATATTTACTTTTGAAAAATAAAAAATCTTTCACATTTGAAACTGTGATGAGTCACCCTTCAAAACTAAACGAACTAAAGCGAGCTAACAGTAAGGGATACAGAACCTACCTTTATTTTATTTGCACAGATGACCCTGAAATCAATGTTTCTAGAGTTGCAAATAGACTAGTAAAAGGTGGCCATAGAGTCAGTAAAAAAGCTATTCGAAGCAGATATCCAAAAACATTAGAGAATCTATATGATGCAATAAAACTTTCCAGAAGAGCTTATTTATTTGATAACTCATCAAACACCCCTTATAAACTCATAGCAGAGACCTATAACAATCAACTTATGATACATACGGATGAATTACCAAATTGGTTTTATAAATATGTATTGATAAAATATCTCTAGTTTTTCTTTAACACCAGCACATTGGTGTCTTTGTATTGCACCTTCCATCTACCGCTTTCAATGCTGTCGTTCAGCAATTTATTTAATTCTTCCCGTATGATGGGATACATCGCTTCTTCACTTGGAGAGGCAATGATATAGCTGGCATCTTTCACAATTGGCAATGTATAACATTTGTCGCGGTATGCCAGATGGGGCACAAAGGGTGTCTGTGCTGCTACTATGGCATCTTCAGGAATAAGTTTCAATTGCTGATGTACTACTTTGACGTCGTAATTTTTAACATAGTGCGATTTCTGATACAAGCGCACTCTTGAATAATCATGCCAGTAAATTGTATTGTCCATGTACTTGAAAGTGCAAAATACAATGCCTAACATAGAAGACCAGATCAACTGGTAACGGTACTTATTCAGATCACCAGCGATGAAGAATAATCCGATGATCAATACTGGCGCCAGTTCTATAGAATAATGTGTATCGATGCTCCAGGCTGCTGGATCATCGTAACACAATTTCATCACCAGCATGGGTATGATCATGAGCAGGAACGCTGGTCGCAGTCCTAAAAACATTCCACCACTCAAAGCAAAGAACAACAAGAATTCCATTTTAACGCCATCCCATTCCGGTTTACCAAGGTGGTTAGTAAAAAGTATTTCGAGAAATGACAAGGGATGTGTGACGACAAAGACAAAGGCATCAGAGTAATTTTTACCAAGTGCTGTAAACTTATAATGGTCGTAGGTGCCTGAATTAGCTAGTGCAGGCATTACCAGTTTAAGGATAATGATAAAATAGACCAGAGAGCAGACGGACAACACCAGGAAGAGTTTTTTCAAGACAGATTCGTGGCGATAGGTAATGGCCATCCCTAAAGAAAGAAACACCATCCATAAAGATGCCGTTTCTTTGCCCAGCCAAATGCTTACCATGATTATGACAATGGCTTTTAGGCGTTTTGTTTCTGCAAAATAAAACAGAAAAGGCACCAGCATAGCAGCAGGAACATTACTGTGGTAGTCGAATGAGAGAGCTGCAAAAACCGGGAAAGACATATACAAACACAACTGAGCAATCAAAGCCATTTTCTGATTGTTGAATCGCTTTATGAGTGTGGCATAAACACCAAGTCCGCCTGCCAGTATCGACAAAATCTGAAAGAGTTGCAGGGTATACTGACCGAAGATGTAGGCCAGAGGAGATAACAAAGGCAGATACAAATCGAAATGATCTGAAAGTAGATTTTCAGCCACTGGCTTAAAGACCCCTTTATCATTGAACTGCAAGTGTCCGTAATCGTAGAGCGCATTGGTGTATACACCAAGATCGAGCGCAAAAGTCTTGAACAAATAATGGTTAACGAAAGCCAGCAAACTGTACACGACAAAAAACAGTAGCGCAAACAGAAAAGCTAAGCGGTGTTTTTTATAAATACTCATCAGAACCATACACACATATTGGCAATAAATAACTGTGAGAAATTATAGGGATTTCTTTTGCGATCGAGATACACATTCTTTTCTGAGTAGCTGGTTCGCGACTCGAGGCGAAAGAGTGAACTTTTATTAATTCTGTAGTTAAAACAAAAACCGGAACTATAAGAAGAAAATCCGGATATGCCGTTATTAGCTTTTATCTGCACACTTTTTGGATCTTCGAAATACTCAACTCTGAAAGCCAGAGCTGCTTTTTTATTGAAACGATATTGCAAGATCCCGTTCATTTGCCACCATGAAGCATAAGATTGCACAGAAAGGCTATCTTTTTTTTCCTGGTATCCCAGATAGGCACAGGCCGTAGCCGACCATTTCCCATCTGGATTGTATATCATATACAGGTCGCTGAAATAACGCGTTCTGAACTCTGGATTAAGCACCGAAGACTCGTCGCCTACATAGGTATCCCAGTTAAAAAGAATTTTATTATTGGGGCGATATTCTATCTGAGTCCCTAATGAAAGCGGATTATTGATATCCTGAATGGTTTGCCAGCCGTTGAGGAGATAGAAATACGATTTGAATTTTGAGTTAAGAGGCAGAGACAGTTTAACACCAGAAAGGTAGTAAGGCACATATTCAGGTGCGAATGAACGGGTATACATCAGGTGGTCTTTACTGATGGCTGATTCGTTGGTATAGGGAGAAGGCAGAACGCCGGCATCAACCCAGATATCCCGCTTTTTGGAGAGACGAACTCCCACGTTAGCCTCCAGCATATTTTTAAGAGTCCCGTTTTCTCCGGCATAGTTAGCATTCACATAGGTACCAAATCCGGGCACAAAATGCGCTCTCACAAAGTCGTTGATATACCTGAAATCAGCATAAGCAAGATTCACATTGACTTCATTGTGACGGGCAGAAGAGATAGCATACGGACGGTCTGAGTTAATCGGATGATTGAGATCGTAGCCATAATACACATCCACTAATCCACCAACAGTTACTTTCCCTTTTTCGATGGAATCATAGACATTCACCATGCCAGAATTGGCCACTTGGCCTAGAATTTTTGTGCTTATAAAAAGCAGTAGTATCACAATTTGTCTCATAGGCTGATTTCTGAGACAAATGTATAGAAAGTGTTTGAATTTACACGTTCAACTTTTGAAGAACCTGTTGATAGGAAATCGGGCCAGTAAGTTTATCGATCACCTCACCATTTTTGAGAAAAAGAACGGTTGGTAAATTTCTCACTTTTAAACTGACTGCAATACCCGATTGTTCGTAGACATTCACTTTAGCGAACACTACTTTATCACCATGGTCTTTGTCGAGTTGTTCGATGATGGGATTGACGTTATTGATACAGGTTCCGCAAGCTTCTGCCCAGAAGTCGAGCACCACAGTCTGTTCAGAGTTGAGAACTATCTTACTAAAATTATCCTGGTTGAGATTTATCATGCAACAAACTTATTGAATCGAAGGAGACAGACAACATCATTAAAATTGATAAAGGTATAAAAAAAGGGACCATTAAGATGGTCCCTTTACGTATAACATTTTAATTATAAAACGAATCAGGCAAGTTGCGCGTCAATTTTCTGAGCCAGCATAGTTTTAGGCACTGCACCCACGATTTTGTCAACCACTTCACCACCTTTGAAAACTAAAAGTGTAGGAATGCTTCTGATACCGTATTTAGAGGCTACGCCAGGGTTCTCGTCAACGTTAAGTTTACCTACCACTGCTTTACCTTCGTACTCGCTGGATAGTTCTTCTACTAAGGGACCGATCATGCGGCATGGTCCGCACCACTCAGCCCAGAAATCTACTAAAACCGGTTTATCTGATCCTAATACATCCTGTTCCCAACTTGAATCTGTGAATTGTTTTGCCATTTTGTTACTATTATTTAAGGGTTCAAAAAAAATACTTTATTTTATTCTTCTGCAAATTTAAAATCCACATCTCATATAATAACATCGATTTTAATAATTGCTATATAGGTTTTATGATGTTTATAAATTTTCCATTTCTGATTTAACAAAGGCTGTTAATTTTTCTCCTTTTAACAGTCCCTTTGCCAGCATTGCCAGGTTGAGTGCTTTTAATGCCACATTTTCAGCACTTTCGTCGGCACCCACCAATTGCTTCGCTTTGGGATGGTTGGTATTAAGGATTGTATGATAATTTAAAGGCAGACTGCCAAACATATTAAACCCGTTCATTTTGCTCATATCACGCATTCTTCTGTCGTACTCACTTTCTGTTACTACCAGCAATGGCTCTTCAGGTGACAAAGCTTCAGTTTTGAATTTAATCTCGCTGTTCTGATTTATTTTCTCGAACAAACTTAGGAGTTTACCAGCTTCTTCATCGTTTAGCAATGCCACTGTTGCCGCCTCAGATGGTATCAGTCTGTCGAGTGCATCAGCATCTACCCTCTTCAACTGAACCTTTTCATTGTGTTGCTCGAGGTACCCCGTAAAATGATTGTCCAATGGTCCCTCAAACTTCAATACACTATACCCTCTTCCAACAGCTCCACTGATATAGGCATGTTGCTCATCGGCATGATTGGTATACAGGAGTACGAGGTTACCATCTTTATCGGTCTGCGCTGGTCTAACCAGATCCAGATACTCCTGAATTGTAGTAAATTTACCTTCGGTAGTTTGCAACAAACAAAAATCTTTTCCTTTTTCTGCAAACTTCTCATCACTTAACATACCGTACTTAACAAACAAGTCGATATTAGGCCATTTGGCCTGGAAATCTTCTCTGTTAGCTTTAAACAGTTCAGAAAGCTTATCTGCCACTTTCTTAGAAATATGACTGGTAATCTTCTTAACGTTTGAATCGCTCTGGAGACTGCTTCTTGAAACATTCAGAGGAATATCAGGCGAATCAATCACACCATGCAGGAGCATTAAGAATTCTGGCAGGATATCTCTGACATTATCTGTTACAAAGACCTGATTGCTGTATAACTGCACTTTGTGTTTCTCTGCCTCGATGGCACTATCCACTTTTGGGAAATACAGAATTCCGGTTAAGTTAAACGGATAATCGACATTGATATGGATCCAGAACAAAGGTGCTTCCGCGAAAGGGTAAAGCGACTGATAAAACTTAATATAGTCTTCGTCTTTTAACTCAGAAGGCTTGTTTAACCAAAGTGGTTTTTCTTCATTGATAATTTTACCATCGAATTCGATTGGCACTGGCAGGAATCGGCAGTATTTGCTTAACAATCCGGAAATTTTAAACTTATCGTTGAAGTCTATGCTATCTTCTGCCAGATGCAGAATAATATCTGTACCTCTGGTTTTGCGGTTGCCTTTGCCTATGGTAAAAGTGGTACTTCCATCGCACTCCCAACTAGCAGATTTTGCTTTTTCTCTGAATGATAAAGTCTGAATTTCTACTTTAGAGGCCACCATAAAAGCGGAGTAAAAGCCCAAACCGAAATGTCCTATAACATTGGCATTTGCATCGGCTTTATCTTTGTATTTCTGTACGAACTCTTCAGCACCTGAGAAAGCTAACTGGTTGATGTATTTGTCAATTTCTTCCTCTGTCATACCAATACCATTATCACTAATTGTAAGTGTTTTGGCATCTGTATCCAGGCTTACTGTAATTTTAAAATCACCAGTTTCTCCTTTAAATTCGCCGATGCGAGAGAGCGTATTAAGTTTCTGACAGGCATCTGTAGCATTAGAAATTAGTTCCCGCAGAAATATCTCGTGATCGCTGTAGAGAAACTTTTTAATGATTGGAAAAATGTTTTCGGTGTTTACTGAAATTGAACCTGATTTACTCATAATTTCTTTTTGATGTGTTGTGTTCTATAAGAATCAAATACTATACCCCGAAAAATATGCCGTAATTTTGTCATATTTGCAGACAAAATGTTTTTTTATCTGTCAAAAATATTACTCTTTCTGATCAAACCCATGATATGGGTGATGGTGCTTTTGCTTGGTGCTATCTTGACCAAAGATGAGTACAAACGCAAAAAAAGATTAATTATCGCCACCTTATTATTGTTTGTTGTTTCAAATAGTTTTCTGGTGAACGAAGCCATTTTATTATACGAAAGCAATGGCACAGAGCAACTGGATTCCAGTTATGAAGTTGGACTGGTTTTGGGGGGATTTTCGAGAAAGGACACGATACTTGGAAGAACCGTATTTTTTGAAGCCAACGACAGACTTATGCAAGGCATCAAACTCTACAAAGATGGCAAGATTAAAAAACTAATGATTTCGAGTGGCAATGCCAGTGTTATGCATCAGGAGCTCAAAGAAGCCGATGCGGTTCACGAGTATTTGCTGGGCATAGGCATCCCTGATTCTGCATTGATCATAGAGAACCAAAGTCGCAACACTTTGGAAAACATTAAATTCAGCAAAAAACTACTGGATTCACTGGGCATTAAATCCAGGGTGCTTGTCATCACCTCAGCCTGGCATATTCCACGCACCGAACTATGTACCAACAACAATCTTCAGGTGCATTTTTACGCCACCAACTATATGTCTGATAGGCGCCGCGACTACAGTCCCGACAACCTCCTGGTTCCCTCTGCCACAGCCCTATCCAAACTTGAAATGTTGTTGAAGGAACTTGTAGGATATGTTTTCTATTTGTTAAAGGTGTCCTGATTTTTCAGCACTTGTTTTAAACTTATTTTCTATTTTCAGTCAAATTGAACGTATTTGCTGAGGCAAATGAAAGTACACATTATTGCCTGCGGAGGTGCTGTCATGCACAATATGGCCATTGCTTTGCATCTGATGGGACATCAGGTAAGCGGCAGCGACGACGAGATTTTTGACCCTGCTTTATCTCGCCTGAAAAAACACGGACTGGCACCTGAAGCATTTGGATGGTTTCCAGAAAAAATCACATCAGATACAGACATCATTATTCTGGGCATGCATGCAAGGAAAGACAATCCAGAGCTGGCAAGAGCAAGTGAACTCGGATTGAAAATTTACAGTTTTCCGGAGTATGTGTACGAACATGCCATCAACAAAACACGCATTGTTATTGGAGGCAGTCACGGGAAAACCACTACCACGGCAATGATCATGCATGTTTTGAAAACCCTGGGCAAAGACTTTGATTACCTGGTTGGATCTCAGCTGGAGGGATTTGACACCATGGTCAGATTTTCTGATGCGCCAGTGATGGTGATTGAAGGCGACGAATATCTCACATCGGCTTTAGACCCAGTACCTAAGTTTCATAAATACAAACCTCAGATTGCTTTGATTACAGGCATTGCGTGGGACCATATCAACGTGTTTCCTACCTACGACAATTATGTCGATCAGTTCAGAATATTTATTGAAAGCATTGAAGCAGGCGGATCTCTGGCCTATTTTGGAGGCGACAAAGATTTGAGTCTTTTAGCCGCAAAAGCAACAGTAAAAACGACTGCTTACCATACGCCTAACTACCACATTAGAAGTGGAAAAGTAGTGGTATCAAAAGCTGAGAGGTATACAATGGAGATTTTTGGTGAGCACAATTTACAGAATGCCGAGGGCGCGCGACTGGTGTGCGCAGAGATAGGCATCAGCGAACACGATTTTTATACCGCACTAAGCAGTTTTAAAGGCACGGCTAAAAGACTGGAAAAGGTTCATGATGCCAATAAACTGGTAGTCTACCGCGATTTCGCACACTCCCCCAGCAAGCTCAAAGCCACAGTTGACGCAGTAAGAAACCAGTATCCGGATCATTTTATGATAGCTGCATTTGAATTGCACACTTTCAGCAGTTTAAACAAAGAATTTTTACCACATTATCAACATTCTATGGATGTAGCAGATGCTGCCATTGTCTATTTCAATCCGCATGTTTTTGAACTCAAAAAAATGCAAATACTTAACAAAGAGGATATTAACAATGCCTTCGGTGAGAAAACAGTAGTCATAGACAACACTGAAAAATTAATTTCAAAAATCAGCACTTTAAAAAGCAACGTTTCCGGTCAACCATGTGTCTTGTTACTTATGAGTTCCGGAAACTTCGATAATGCCATACTCTGGTAGGCATTTTTGCGTTTTCAGAATTCGTTTTTTTTACGTATTTTCGTAAACTTAACTTTTAATCAAACTGAACGACGCACGCATATGACTAAACGATTACTGGTCTTTTTAACTTTACTTTCTTTTATTCAGCTTTCTTACGGTATTTCCTGCATGACAGGATGGCGCTACAACAGGAGCATTACTGTAACAAATCCTAACGCTTCAGCTTACACCAATTTCCAGGTAAAACTGATTGTTAACACTCAGGCTCTGGTTAGTGCCGGGAAAATGCAGGCCAACGGAAGTGATATTCGTTTTACCGATGGTTCCTGCAACAATCTGCATTACTGGATAGACAGCAATATGAACACCACCACTACGGTGATATGGGTAAAAGTGAAAAGTATCCCATCAAGCTCGTCAACTACTATCTACATGTACTACGGCAACTATTGTGCGACAGCTGCCCAGAACGGTGATAGTACGTTTATGTTATTCGACGATTTCAGTGCTGGCACCTACAACACTGGAAAGTGGACAGCCTATCAAACCACAGTAGGTTCAGCAACTGTAACTCAATCTGCCGGCAAAATTGCTGTAAGTACCACTGCCGCTACAGACAATATTTTACGTTCAGTCTCAGCTTTCACAAGTCCTTTTGTTCTGGATGCAAAAATTACAGGCAATTCAGGTTCTTCGCCAAGTTTGGCGATTTTAAACAGCGGCACATTTACAGGTGTTACGATGTTTACCAATAATGGCACCGGCAACTTTAACACCAATCAGGCATCTGCTTCCGGTTCGAGTTATACTGCAGCCAACAATGCCTCAGCAACTGCAAGAAGCAATGGTTTCTGGTCGCTTAGCTGGCCTGCAACCAATTTAGCCAGTGGCACTTTCCCGAATGGTGCAGCACAAACATTACTGACAACAGCAGCTCTTTCTGCCAATGCTCAGGTAGCTTTCGGTATTTTCAATTCAGGTACAGGATCTTTAAGTGCCGACTGGTTAAGAGTGCGCAAATATGCCCCTGTAGAACCAGGCACCACCTTAAATGCTGAGAATGCACAAGGTATTAATATAACATTTACACCTGCTGCCATCTGTCCGGGCAATACCATCACCATGAACTTTACCAAAAATTGCATTTTCTTCAGTCCGGGTAACACCTTCAAAATAGAACTATCAGATTCAGCAGGCAATTTTGGAAGTCCTACTCTCCTTAAAACCATTATCGATACTGTATTAAGCACACAGATCATCGAATTACCTAAGACCACCCTTCCAAGTTCTAAGTATAAAATCAGAGTAACATCTACCAACCCTGCGCTTACCTGCTTTACTTCTAACGCCAGCTTAATTGTGTATCCAAAACCAAGCGTTAGCTATACGGTTTCAAACGACAATCAGTGTTTCAAGAATAACAGATACAATTTCACATCAACTTCAACAATCAGTTCAGGCACCATCACCAGTTACATCTGGAACTGGGATGACGGAACTAAGCTGGACACTTTAAGCACTGGCACAACCTCTCACAAATTCAAATATTTCTATCCATATTACTATCCTAAACTTACATTAATTAGTAACAACGGTTGTAAAGATTCTTCTTCTATACAAATCAATATGAAGGAGTCTCCAAACATTATTACTGAATTCAATGATACAATTCAATGTTTCAGAGGTAATTTCTACATCATCAAATCTCTTACCAGTCCTTCAACTGGTGTAATCACCGCATTGAGTTTTAATTTCGGCGATGGCAGTCCGACTGTCAGCAACCTCGACTCAGTAACTCATCATTACACAAACCCAGGTACTTATTTTGTCCGTCAGATTAATACACACAGCAATGGCTGTAAAGACACCAACGACCTTGCATGTCTGGTGAACGTACATCCGAAGGCCATCATCAACACCAACGATACTGACCAGTGTTTAACCGGCAACAGATTTATTTTCCAATCTCAATCCACTATTACGAATGGTTTACCAATTATCAATTACTGGAACCTCAGCGGTGGAAATACAAGAGACATGCAGGACTCAGCACAGATAACCTATACCACTGCCGCCAACAGAAAAGTTCAGTTAATTTCAGTGAGTGATGACGGTGTGGATGGTTGTGCAGACACCACTACTCAGGATATCCTCATCAATCCAATGCCAAAGGCCATTGTTCAGAATGTTGACGATGACCAGTGTTTCAAATACAACAAATTCAAATTCATTGGCAAATCTACCATAGCATACGGCACATTAAGTCACGATTGGAATTTCGGCGACCTTAGTACAATGACTGGTAAAGACACTGCCTTACACACTTATACCGCAGACGGTGCATACAGCGTTAAGATGACTGTAACTTCAAATAAAGGCTGCATAGACACAATCAGAACCCCATTAAATGTCAGACCAACTCCTGTCCCTTCGTTTACGGTTAATAACAAAATTCAATGTTTCAAATACCACGAATTCAAGGCCACATCAACTTCTTCAATTACTACAGGCACATACACTAAGCTCTGGTTGCTAAGTGATGGCGCTGATTACACAAATGTAGACAGCATCACACATTTGTTTAATGTGGACGGCAACTACAAACTGACACTTGTACTAACATCCAACTACAACTGTAAAGATACTATTTCAGACTCTTTATATGTGTTACCGATGCCGGTGTCTGACTTCACAGTAAATAATACCGACCAGTGTTTTGAGGGCAACAACTTCACCTTTACAGATAATTCAAGTTTTGCCTCTGGTACTATCACTGGCAACAAGTGGTTATATGACGATGGAAATACTGCCTCTAATGCCAGTCCGGTTAGCCACATATACACCGCCGAGAGTGCATATAAACCAGCATTGATTGTATACGGAGACAATGGTTGTTTTGACACCAGTTTCGTTGACATCAAAGTTTATCCTCATCCTGGCAGTGATTTCATTATTAATGATACCGGACAATGTGTCAACAACAACAACTTCCTGTTTACAAACAACACCTTTATCTCTGAAGGAGCCTTTACAAACCGCTGGTTTTACGGAGACGGTAGCGCCTTTGTAGATGCATTAAACGGTAGTAAAAAATACACTAAAGACAGCACCTTCATTGTTAAAGTTATTTCATACAGCGACAGAGGCTGTACAGATACTGCCTGGAAAACAGTAACCGTATTCCCTAAGGCTAAAACAGGCTTTAACATTAACAATCCGCAACAATGTATTCTGGGCAATGCCTTTAATTTTGTTTCCACCACTACATTAAAGCGAGGCACCTATGTTACCAACTGGCAATATGGCGATGGCAATATTTTAAACAATGCATCTTCGGCCAATCACTCATATTTCGGAGTATCTCAGTACAATGTTAAACTGATCAGTCAGACCAACGAAGGATGTATGGACACATTAACCAAACAGGTTAGAACGCTTCCAATGCCTAATGCCGACTATACATACAATTACAACAAAAAATGTCTTACAGGTAACGACTTCCAGTTTAATGCCACATCGACAGTTAGCAATGGTACACCTATGAACCATAAATGGTATTTTGGTGATGGCGACTCTACCATCAATTCTACATTTGCGAATAATCAGTACGCTACTCCTGGATTATATACTGTTCGTCTTATCACTGCTACCAATATAGGAGGCTGTAAAGACACCATGGACAAAGTAATGGAAGTATTCCCTATGCCTGCAGCATCCTTTATTATTGACAATGATAAACAATGTTATCTAGGCAATAACTTTAATTTCGGATCTACTTCTACTATTTCAGCGGGCACAATCGATTTCACCGACTGGACATTCGGGGACAATACGACATCTACCATCGCAAGTCCTACCAAATCCTATACTAGAGTTGACTCCTTTAAAGTGGATTTACTGGTAACATCGAACAACGGATGTACCAATTCAGTATCCAGAATGGTACATGTATATCCAATGCCAAAAGCAGGTTTCATTAGCAATAAGAAGTTCAGTTGCTTCAAGAATAACGCTTTCAATTTCACGAATAAAGCTACTATAGGCAATGGAGGTACTATTGCTCAGTATCAATATTATTTCGATGCATCTAACTACCCGGCTACCGATTCATCATCAGTTGCCAGTCCGCTTAACTACAGCTACCCTAGCAGCGGCTATTTCCAGGTAATGCAAAAAGTTACATCTGACAAAGGTTGCTGGGACACTGCTTCCTTATACATCACTGTAAATCCAAACCCACAACTTGATTTCACTGTTGATTCTGTTTGTCTGAAAGATTCATCTATCTTTATAAACAACTCAACGATTGCTGCTGGTGGATCCATTACAAGCTGGAAATGGTTATTTGGAGACGGAAAAGTTTCTACATTACAATCACCTAAACACAAATACAAAAATGTTGGTATTTATGATGTAAAACTGATTGCAAATACAAATCTTGGCTGTTTTGACACCCTAACAAATCCAGCAATTGCCAAAGTGAATCCAAATCCGAAAGCAGGGTTCTTTATCACTAAAGAGCGTTCATGGGAAAATGAAGTGGATATCCAGTATCATGACACATCATCTGGAGCCATTTCCTGGAAGTGGAATTTTGGCACTATGGGAACGTCTACCGATCAGAATCCTAAATTATACTATATTGATACTTTAACTCAGCCAACCAGTTTAATAGTAACCAACATTTATGGCTGTCGTGACACATCGTTCAAAGTATTGTTTATTTCACCAGATGTGGTATACTACCTGCCAACTGCATTCACACCTAACGATGACAATATCAACGAAACCTTTAAACCAATTGGTTTAGCATATGCAGTAGACTACACCTTTGTTGTCTTTAACCGCTGGGGTGATATTCTCTTCAAAACGAATAACCCACAACAAGGCTGGGATGGTAAATACCAAAGCGAACTGGTTGAACAAGGATTGTACTTCTATCGTTTAGAATTTATTGGTGCCGACGAACTCAGACATGAGGAAAAAGGCAATGTGATGATACTGAGATAAGCTTGGATATGGGCATTAAACGCTCACTGCTTCTATTAACAATTTTTGCTTCGGCATCTACTGTATTTTCTTTACCTCCTGCCAGGCATTTATACCCCATTGTCTGGCAATGGATGAGAGGCAACAGCGATAGTTTGTATCGTTTTAACAATACGACTCATCCGGGTGTAACAGACAATCTGAAAGATGCTTATCAGGTAAGAAGAGCCCGAGAATTCTGGTACCAGAAGAATATGGCCACCTTCCAGAACGGGCAGAGGCAATGGCTGGGAGTGACGGATTTTCTGGGGCGTTATCAGACCCTAAGAGGAGTTTGGCGTTCTGGTCTGGATATGGTTGAACAAACACTGGGTGGATTTACTGTACATATCACTCCCGTCAACAAGGATAGTATTGAAATCACCATTCACGATATCAAATCACGCTGGTCGCTTTTTCTGCACCTTCCATTTATAAAAAATGTCCCGCACAACAACCATGATAAAAAAAACATGATGAACTCTCACTGGATATTTACCTGGAGAGAACCTATCCTCAATAGTTTATTTCATCAGCGTTTGTACAATAGTAGTTTTTACAGGAAGAGAATGTTTACCGGGCATCATTTTTGATGAGTCAAAGTATGAGACTTTTTATCTTAGCGTTATTTTCAATTTTAGGAACTGTTAATGTTTTTTCTCAGGACAATTTTAATTTAGTCGCCATGGGCAATCAGGCCATGAATGAGGGACGATACAGAGATGCACAGGACCTTTATCAGGCGGCCCTTGCAAAAGAGCCACAAAGTGGCAATATCTATACCTTACTGGGCTTTTGCTACCACAAGCAAAGGCAATACAAGCTGGCAGATTCTATTTTTACTATTTCTATTGGCTTAGATTCGGTAGCAAGTAAAGTATATTGGTACAAAGGCATGAATTATATTGCACTTAAACAGGACAGTATAGGCATTATTCAGTACAAACATTTTATCCGTCTGGAAAAGGCTCGAGGCGGACGATTATTAGAAGCTTATAAGGCCATTGGCAAATGTTATGAACGTCAGCTATACAAAGATGGTTTATACAGTTGGCAAATCGACGAAATGCTATACTACTATGAATTACTTGAGCAAGCAGATCCCAGTATGCAGGATGCTCCATTAATCAAAAACTTCTGCGAGAAGGTTCGACTTGAGCGACCAGATGCGCAGATTGGGAAATGGAAGATGGTACTTTGATTTAGTGATTGGGATCAAGGAACGAGGAATTAGGAATCGGGATATAGGGCGTTTTACTCTGATACAGGGGATAAAAAATCTACGATTTAGTACTACAAAAAAAAAGGCATGAAAGTATTCATGCCTTTTTCTGTAAATATTGTTAGCTATTATCTTTCGCCGCGTGGGATGAAAGATCTAGGAGTCTGACCAGTGTATATTTGTCTTGGTCTGCCGATTGGCTGGTTTTCGGTAGACATTTCCTGCCATTGTGCAATCCAACCAGGTAGACGGCCTAATGCAAACAGGGCAGTAAACATTTCTGTTGGGAAACCAATTGCTCTGTAGATGATACCTGAGTAGAAATCTACGTTAGGATATAATTTTCTTTCTACGAAGTATGGATCAGTCAGCGCAGCTTCTTCTAATTTCTTAGCGATTTCAAGAACCGGATCATTGATACCTAAGCGGTTCAATACATCATCACAGGTTTTCTTAATGATTTTCGCACGAGGATCGAAGTTTTTGTAGACACGGTGACCGAAGCCCATCAATCTGAAAGGATCGTTTTTATCTTTTGCTTTATCAACCCATTTCTGAACATTACCACCGTCTGCTTTAATAGATTCCAGCATCTCTAATACTTCCTGGTTGGCACCACCATGTAATGGTCCCCATAAAGCAGCAACACCAGCAGCAATTGTTGCATACAGGTTAGCCTGAGAAGAACCTACTAAACGAACAGTACTTGCAGAGCAGTTTTGCTCGTGATCAGCATGAAGGATTAATAATTTATTCATAGCATCGACAACCACCGGGTCAGGCTGGTAGTCGCTATCGCTGACATGTTTGAATGTCATGTTCAGGAAGTTGCTTACATAATCTAGGTTATTATTCGGATAAATTACCGGATGCCCCATACGCTTTTTGTAAATCATCGCGCAGATGGTTGGCATTTTAGCCAGCAAACGCAATACGGTTCTGTTTTTAGATTCAGCACTTCTGTTTGGATCCAAAGCTTTCGGATAGTATGCAGACAGAGATGAAATCATAGCAATTAACTGACCCATCGGATGTGAACCTGTTGGGAAAGTTTTGAAGATATTCTGTAAATCTTCGTTTACCAGAGTGTGGTGTCTGATTGATTCCTCAAAATCTTCCAACTGCTCTTTGTTTGGAAGTTCACCTTTTAGAAGCAAATATGCTACTTCAAGGAAATTTGCTTTTTCAGCAAGGTCTTCAATTGAATAACCTCTATGTCTTAAAATACCCAGTTCACCATCCAGAAAAGTAATATTACTTTTGGTTGCACCGGTATTTTTATAACCGATATCTAATGTCACATAACCAGTAGTATCTCTTAATTTAGAAATATCTATGGCCTTTTCGCCTTCGCTTCCGATGATAACAGGAAATTCGTAAGTGTTTCCTTCTAGGTTGATGGTACAGTTTTGTGCTTTGATGTCAGGCATTTTACAAATGAAATTAGAAAATGAAATTTTTATTTTTGTTGTTGCGAAGGTATTAATTAAATAATAACCTACAAAGCAAAGTGGAAAAAAATTTGATATGCTGAAAAGCCTGATTTACTTAGTGCTGACAAGATTACCTGATAACAGTCACTGTACCCGAATAATCTCTGCTCACCCCTTCTAAATCAGTGGTCTCGATCTTGTAGAAGTAGTCGCCCTGTATGCATATTTTGTTCTTGTAATACCCATCCCAGGCAGCATTCATATCGTTTGAGATATAGACTTTCTCTCCATACCTATTGAAAATTTCTATGGAGAAGGAGCGCATTGGCGGACCGATTACTTTGAAGACATTATTTTCATTCGGACCCTTTGCATCTGGTGAAAATGCATTTGGAATATACAGCTGATTGATTGGAATAAACACAAACATCTGGCTTAAAGAATCCTTACAGTCGCCTTTACCACTTGTGGCTACCAGCTTAATCCAGAAAGTATCTTCTTTTTCTTCTACTTTATAGTTCAGCTCGCGTGAGTCGCCGATATAATCGTTATTGATATACCAGTTGGTGCTGTGGCCGTATTTGCAATATGACAGATCTTTCAGATATAAACGCGGATATTCTCTGGACAATTTATATCCGGGATTACTATGTATCTTTACTTCTGGCTTAGGTAAAACTGTGATAATCTCTGAAATTGCCATTGCTTCGCAGGTACTGTCATTTACCCGTGTTTTAATGACATACTCTCCTGCTTTCAGCGTGGTGTTAAAATCAAAATTATAGTCAAACTCCTCGGCAATGCTATCATTCACTAACCAATATTGTTTTTCTAATCTCGTAAATGTCGATTTGAAAGTCAGTTTAGCTGGCTCACAAATAGTGGTAGGGTAATTTTTAACAATCTCTCCTACCTGACCATCCCGCACAATCACCATCACTTCAGCGCTGACATTCCCGCAGATATTATTTGTCTGTAAAGTATATACAAAGTTTAAAAACGGCTTAGAAACATCTGATTGTTTTGGGGTGTAATGGGTTGAACGACTTCCTGCACGGTCAAAGGTTCCTTCACCATCTGTATACCAATAGCCCGGAGAATTGACATTGCTTATCGCTGTCAGATCCAGGACTCCACCAACACACACTTTTGTTCCAGAACTTTTAATGCTCAGCTCAGGCAGTTTTTCAACCTGAATTTCGACGGGTGCTTCGGAAATACAATCGCTTAAATTAGAATAAGTGTATACCAGCTTAACGGTTTTTCCTGCTGCTTTATCACTTAAAAACTTATCACCGTTTAAATAGTTTCCTTTCCAGGTTCCTCCACTCGGAAAACCTTTGAGATCGAATGGTACTGCATTCTGACAAATTTTAAGGTGATCATCATGTCCGAATGTAATAGCACTGGTATCTTTTAACTGAACAGTAAATGATTTAGTATTTCGGCATTGGATATTTTCAGTGTAGAGCAGTTCGATATCACGGCGATCAGCAGGATCAGTACTTAAAACATTGTTTTTTACAAGATCCGGGCGACTCACGCATTGCCAGTTACCGTTTTTACCTAATGGCAATGAAAGCGGCTCTGAGTTGATACAGATAGACTGAGGTATTTTAACATTAATAGGATCCGGTTCTTCAATCAATATATTAAAAGTATCAAAATAACTGCAGTGGTTCTTATCGACGATTAAACTGTAAATTTTCTGATTATGACTTACGGGGTTGATAACATCTATCTCCCAGTCAAATGCATTTAAATGATGTATACTTGAACTTGCTTCTGTTGCCTGAAGATCAATAGCGAATATCTTATTTCTGTCGACCACTATGTTCTTAATAGCTGCCGGAAAAACATTGGTCAGACAAAATGTATCATTGTACACTTTGTAGTTTAGCTGAGGGAAGAGATTTACATTGATATTATCTTCTGCCCAGCAACCCTCGTCCTGCAATACTTTAAAATTAAACAGACCTGCCGACTTTATAATTTGCTTGTAAGGCATTGCATTAGGCAAACCATTCACCAGAATCTGGTATTTGTCGTAAGTATTTAACAGTCGTGGCTGCAAACTTAACTCACCGTTCTTACAGACATTTATATCTGCACCCATATGTATTTCTGGTCTGGTGAATGGTTTTACCACCACAGTATCAATTTGTTTCAGTTCACAGTATACTCCATCTGCTGGCAGAAAACTGGTAATATAATATGTTCCACCGGAAGGCAGCTGAACAGATACTTTTCTGGATTGTTGCTGACGAATAATTGTGTTAGTCTGATCTGTTAATGTCCAGTAAAAAGCGGTAGATGGCATGTTAGACGACATAAAATCCAGTACTCCGCAGTTTTTAACCTGGGTTTGTATCTTATGTTTTCTGTTCTTCAGAACATTGATCACGAATGTTTTTGAACTTGTACCTCTTAATGGGCAGCTGTTGTCTCTGGCTGTTACTGTTATATAATGTTTCCCTACTCTGCCATTTGTATTTCCTAACTGCACAGAATACGAATAAAAAGGAGCGCCATTTTTAGCAATTTTATTGATTACAGTTCCTGGCAGTGTCGAAATAACATCGGTAAAAACGGTATCAGCCGGACTTCCTAAAACTGGCAAATCATCGATATCAAGATCAATTTTTAAGTCTTCTCCCTCACATACTTTATACTCCAGAATTCTGTTTTTAAATCTAGGCAGATTATTGTTTTGGGAAACCACATCCGAATATATATCTCTACGTGTTACACCTGCAAGATAATAAGAACCATCTGTCTTCTTTTTATACTCCTCGCATTCAACAACAATTACACCTCCCTGGTTTACAGTATTTGGTGTAAAAGCAATATCTCCGGTCGTTTTTGAAATATAAAATCCCTCGACGATTGGACCAGTAATATTAGGAGAGCACGGGAAGGCTCCTGTACAATAAAAATTGAAAGGGTAATCGTAGTCGTATCCCAATGCATAAGATACACTAACTGTGCGGCTTCTTAGTGCTGGTTTCAGACTGAACACCAGAGAATCGCCATCTGAATTAATAACACCCAGTGACTGATAATTAGACTGATTAGCAACATGAAGGAAATTCGGAACTGAAGTAAAGTCAACAGAAGAATTATTTAATCCTTCACACAGATTTAAACTGGTATAGTTAAAAAAGTTTTGTTCTGTAAATAAGTTATTAAGGTTAATATTTCTGGAAGATAAACCAATGGATACATCC
>JBJTNS010000180.1:0-5682 GCA_046074245.1 Chitinophagaceae bacterium
GGGGGTCATCGATCAGGATCGCAATATTCTGGTTCCTCTCATTTGTGATAGTATCATGCGAACTTTTAAATACACTCCTTATTTTCAGATAAATGAAGTGCCAAATAATGAACACGTATTAGGGTGGATTTGCAAAAAAGACAAATTGTATGGCATAATCTCTAATAACGATTCATTTAATGTGCCGTTTGAATATACCTACTTGTCTTATTTTAATGGCTATCTTAAAGCTAAACGAAATGGTAAATATGGTCTGTTAACTTTTGATGCAAAAGTTGCAGTTCCCTTTGAAATAGACAGTTTTTACAGTCAGCATCCCAAAAGTAATTGGTCTTATATTAATAATGGTATTTTTTTATTTGCGGTTAACAAAGACAATAAACTGGCACTGTATTGCACGAATGGACAGAAAACTGGATATGATTTTATTAGTTTTGATTACATGCTGAATAATTGGGCTGGTGGAGCTGGCGTAAAATTGTACAATGGTAAATTGTATGGCGCAGTAATGCATACAAGCTATGGTATTTATTATTACCCTTGTGCTTTTAAGAAAGTGTATTTTGCCAGGATTCACCTTGGTTGCGACTATCTGCAAGTACAGCGTACCAATAATCAGTATGGTTATATCAATAACACTGGTCGCAAGTTCTACGAAGACTAATTTTAAATGACTTTTTGAGCACTCCCTACTTATCACTAATTTTGTGTATGCGTAATTGTCTTTTTGCAGCTTTCTTTTTTTTATGTTCTGCCTCTTTCGCGCAGTCGTATCTGTTTTATGTTCCCTACAACAAAAAGGGTCTTTGGGGGTATGCCGATACAGGCATGGTGATGAGAGTGGCACCTTTCTCGCGTTTAGAACTTGGTTTTTTTAATGATAGTAAACTGGCCTTAACAACGGATACCAACAGAAGATATGGGTTAATCAATACAGCCATGAAAACTGTTCTGCCCGCAAAATACCTTCGAATAGACATCGAACACAAAAAATATGTGAAGGCTGAAACTTCTAAATGGAGGTATAAATTATTCAGTCAGAACGGCACTCAGTTGCTGCCATACGAGTTTTCTGAAATCGTTTTTTCTGATGATAATCCGGATTATGTGCTGGTGTTCTCTAAAAAAGATGTGGTATCTGTGTATCATTTCGATAATAAACTCAAAAAGTTGGTACTTAAACGCCAGCATGAAGGTGCAGGAAAAGCGGAGTTTATAGATTATGATCACTATAAGATTAGCTATCACTACACACTGGAGAGGAAAATCTATGAACTAAGCACAGGGAAAGCTTATGAAGAAAAATCGACCAACAAAGAGGATTTTGGCAAAGGCTTAGTTTATGATGAAGCAATAGCTGTTGATCCGGGTGAAGATCGCTTTTTGGCTAAAAATGGGACAACTAACCACCCAATCTATGGCAAGTATACCGATGTGCTTGATCCAAAACTCATCATTGCTGCACAACAAAAAAATTATTACAACAAACACCTTCTTCACGTTAAAGTTAATGGTAAGTGGGGTGTTATCACTGTAGACAGAAAAATTATTGTTCCTGTTATTTATGATACAATAGTATCAAGCTACAATTATTCTTATTATGATACTAAGGATGAACTTAAAATACTTGGCTGGATATGTAAATTGAATGGTAAATATGGATTGGTGTCCACTGATACTTCACACAATATTCCTTTTGCTTACGAGCAAATTAAATTCTTTAGTGCTAAGTTTATTATGGTGAAACAGAACGGAAAATATGGTGTTCTCAATCATAATGCCGACATGGTTATTCCCTGCGAAGTGGATAGTTTTAAATATGGATGGAGTAATAGTTTGCATTGGACAACCTGCAATGATGAGTTGATTCTGTATGCGCTTAAGGGGGATAAAATCGCTCTGTATGGCACCAAAGGTAGTAAAACCGATTATTTGTTTGATATGGTGGATGAAGTGTATGCAGATAAGAAAAGTATATACGGCGGTCCCCGTTCTGTTGAACTGAAACAGGATAGTTTGTATGGACTAGCTATTTGCAACTCTAACGGATTTGTATATGTGCCTTGTCAATACCGTTTTGTTAATTTTTATCTGGATGCGGGATATTTCAGATACTACAAAGTTTTTACGCTAAGTAATCAGCTTGGCTATATCGATCATCTGGGTAGGAAATACTTCGAAGAATGAAAAAAGGCGAAGCATTTCTGCTCCGCCTTCACTCAACATTTGAAAAATTCCGGTAGGTAAAATGTCCAATTATTAAACATTATGAAATGAGAATTTTACCCAACCGGAAATGTCTTATACCGTTTTACGGGCTGCTGCCTGGTGTTCTGAAACAGGTCGCTTGTTGTCTAAACCTGTAATTGTAACCTTGCCATTCTGCTCTTCGTAATCGTGTTTAAAATGCAGGATGTTTTCCATCACTGTATGGTCGATTAATTTAGTTTTACTTACATCTATCTCTACATTGAATCCTGGAGGAATGGCGTCTAATTTTCTTTTAATGCCCAGGAAATTGGTAAATACGGCCGCCTGATCAATCTCTACCAGATATTTTTCTTCGGTAAATGATACACTTGTGGGTGCTTTAAAGATAGCCTTTAATGGTTTGCCATTAACAATGTTGATGATGATTTCGCAAAGCATTCCCATCCCAATACCAACCAATAAATCTGTGGCAAAAGTGAAAATGATTGTAACAATAAATACCAGTAATTGCTCTTTGCCAATCTTAAAAGTCTTGATAAATTCTTTAGGATGGGTTAAACGTATGCCTACAAAAATCAGCATAGCAGCGAGTGCAGCATTCGGAATCATCTCGATATATCTGGAAGCAAACAAGACAAAAATTAAAATGAATAAACCATGAAAGAAATTAGCCCATCTGGTTTTAGCACCATTGGCAACATTGGCAGAACTTCTGGCTACCTCAGAAATCATTGGTAAACCACCAAAGATGGCAGCTACGGTATTGCCTATTCCTACTGCAATCAAATCTTTATTGGAGTCTGATTTGCGCTTATACGGATCCTGCATGTCTATCGCTTTTACTGTAAGCAATGATTCTAATGTGCCGACCAAAGCAAACATGATGACATATTTTATAAAAGTGCCTGTTTGCGCAAAACCACTAAAATCGACGTTATAGCGAATGCTCTCAGTTAAATTACCAATGTGTACCAATGCATAGGTTGGTTCTGTGTGCTGAAAGTCTAAAATAATTTCTGCAGGGATAGCAAAAATTAAAACCACGAGTGGAGCAGGTATTTTTTTAGCAATTGGGTGATTCATTTTATTCCAGCTCAGCATGATCCACAAACTAATGACGCCTACCAGAGTGGCTTTCGGATCTAATCCAGCGATAAAGCCCGGTATTTCTTTTAAAATTTCTAATGGTTCTTTTCCTTTTGTCAGAGCCGGATTGATGTCCATAAACACCGGAATTTGTTTAATAATAATAATTAATCCTATAGCTGCAAGCATACCATGTACTGCAGATAAAGGAAATATTTCTGTTAATCGGCCAAGTTTAAGTACACCAAATACTATTTGAACCAGTCCTGCTACCACCATGGCGCCCAGAGCCAGATGCCAGCCTGTTTCGCCACCTCCAAAATCGGTAACTGCTCCCGCTACGATAACAATTAATCCCGCTGCTGGTCCCTTAATAGTTAATCGGGATCCCGCTAGTAAACTTACCAGCAAGCCTCCGATAATTGCTGTTAGTAGTCCCATAATTGGCGGGAACTCCGATGCCTTGGCAATGCCTAAACTAAGGGGCAATGCCAGTAAAAATATACTGAATCCTGATCCGATTTCTGAACCAATGTTTTCTGTTATTCCTTTTATGCCGTCACTTGGAACGGTTAATTGTTGCTTTTTCATTTTATATAAATATCTGATACTGTAAAATAATACTGTTTTTTCTTTCGCCTGTCTGAACTGCTCCGCTGTTGTCGAGCGAGTATGTAGGGCGGTTTTGCCAGTCGAGACTGACTTTGGCGTTATGACCTTTTATTAAATAGTTAATACCGGCATTGAATATCTCCATCTTTTTGCCTTCAAGTCTGTCGTATGCAGCATGTGTGTATGAAGCATAAGGCATCAGTTGTCCTGTTTTTAAAATGGATTGCGGCAGGAGATATCCTATTTGTGTATATACCATATTGCCTGTGCCAAACATTGGGTAGGCGTTGCCATAATTGGCCCCCTGTCCGCTGATGCTGTTGGCAGATGTTAGTGTGGTGCCGTTCATCGGGTTCATTAGTCCGTTATAACGCAAATAGTTCTTGCCGTAATTGGTGATGAAATAGCCTGCATAAGCCGAGATGGCGCTGCCTTTTTCTTTGTTTAATGGCATGTCTAAGAACGACTCTACGCAGTAAAGTTGCATGTCCTGATACACAATGGAGTCGTTTGCACTTGGTCGGTTCCACATGGCTCTCGATTGATAAATGGCGCCAGCGGCGATATTGAATATCTTCTTTTTTCCGAGATAGGTGCCTGTCATGTAGGGTGTGGCATGCGTTTCGTGCTCAAAGAACTGCCACATCAGATAGGTCTGGTATTGCTTGTGTCTTCCTTTTGTAGCAAAACTGGCATATTTCCCTGGTGCCTGAATAGCAGTGCCATTAGAAATAACAGGGAATGGATCGCTTAAACTAAATCTGTAATCCATATGGCCTAACTGACCTCTGGCGTAAACACTTAGTTTTCTGCTGAACTGGTCGGTTTGATCTACCGTAGCTTGCGCAAATACCGGAACATCCATGGTCATGATAGTGCCAATACTCGGCTGCGAAAATCTCGATAATCCGTTTGCAATCGTGAGTCCGGCGCCTAATTTGAGCTGATTGTCTTTGCTCAGTTTGTATTCGCAGACAGCATCGTGGAAAAAGGCTGCATTTTTGCGGTTAGCACCTCCGCTGGTATTGTACATGGCGTTGAAATTATTTTGTCCAAACTGAAAGTATAAAAATACTTTGTCTGTAATCTGTCCGAACATTTGCACTCTGGTGCGTCTTAAGCCAATATCAAAGGTTTGTTTCTGTGCTTCGTTATCGATGGTGCTACCAGGATTACTTTGGTTATATCTCAGCCAGACCTGATTCAGGAATGTTGCCTGAAAATAGTGGGAACCGGATTCATTAAGCTGGTATTTTAATGCCGACTTGTCTGGGGTGTTTTGTGATTTAGCACCCGATAATATTGAAAAAATTAAAATGGTGAATAATGTCTTTTTCATTTTTATGAGGATTTATAAGGGGTCTCGTGATACGTTTTAATATGTGGTCCAAGAAATAAACGGGCATAAATTCTGATGATTGAAATACCGCCCATGATGTATCCCATGGAGTTGAAAAATGCCAGTAGAAACTGATGGTCGTGTATATGACTAAAGATTAAATCTTCGCCTATGAAACTCGGAGTGATGGGGAAACCTGCTAAGCCTAAACTTACAATCAGAAAAACAAAAGCCATCCCCGGATATTCGTAGACATGCCCGTAGTATGTGTTCAGGTCAAAAAAGCTGTTTTCATCCTGCCTCAGTTTTCTCAGGAGTATGAGTCCTAAGCCCCCGCAAATTACAATACCGCTCATATACCATGCTGTATGGTCCCATTCAAAATGTTCATTAAATGAAATGGCCAGTGCCATCCAGAAATGGTTCAGGATAAT
>JBJTNS010000181.1:0-16413 GCA_046074245.1 Chitinophagaceae bacterium
CTACACTCAAGTCAATTACTACTTCAGCAAAAAACTGATGTTCTTCTATTCGGGACATTATTTTCCGATGTTAATGTCGGAAGACAAATACTACGACGCTGAGCCTAATTTGTCATTCATCACTAATAAAAAAGATAAAATGACCATGTATAATGCTTTTGGATTAGACTGGCATTTTTCCGATCGAAAAGTTGATAAAAAAACGAAAGTATTATTAAACTCCTATACTACAGGGTCCGGCGACTTCAAAAAGACCACCAATACAATGGTTGAAGTGGAAACCTACAAAAGAAAAGTGTGGACTTTGTATGCCGGTATCATGACACAAACCGGCAGAGAGCGTTTTTACAAAGACAATGTAGATAAGCTCTCCTCTTACAAACTCCTAAACAACACCACTGGCACTAACATAGACATTGCCGACAGGTATGGCGCCAACTTTGGAAGATCTGTCTTTGCAAACGCTTCCATCTTTAATTTAGAATTTGGTTTACGAAACAAAGGCATTTTTGCCACATGTTACAAAGATAACCGATATGGAAAAAAATATCAGGACGCGCATGCCGACTGGTACATTTTAGCCATCTTACCTATGGCGAGTTCATTTGAACAGGATGTATATCGAAATGGCAATACCAGCACCAGGTACACCATCATCGAAAACACAAAACCGAAGCCTGGCTTTAAAATTGGCTTTAATTTCAGAACAAGCTTGAAAAGTAATTTTTATATGGGTGGCGACTTCGGCTATCTCCCATCTGTGGTTACTGGTACCGTCATGCATTTCTCTGCTCGTTTGGGCTATAATATTAACTTTGGAAAGGTCAATTACGACACTGAACCCAGCGCAAAAACAACTGAATAAATTAATTCCACCTCAAACAAAAAACCCCGGATTTACCGGGGTTTTTTGTTTCCTTGGAGCACAGCTCCGAAGCTTATAATTTCTCTGTTATGAACTTCGTAATCTTCGTAAACAGATGTAACCTCGTTTTGCCTCCGCCTATGCCGTGGTTTTTGTTTGGATAATACTCGGCGTCATAAGGAATATTCTTATCGTTCATAGCCTTTACCATCTCTGCGGCATTCTGAAAATGCACATTGTCGTCTGCAGTACCATGGATAATCAAATAATTGCCCTTGATCTTATCTACATGAGACAATGGTGAGTTCTCATCATAGCCCAATGGATTCTCCTTTGGTGTTCGCATGTAACGCTCTGTGTAAATATTGTCGTAAAAACGCCAGTTCGTTACAGGAGCAACAGCAACAGCGGTCTTAAAATAATCAGCACCTTTGGTGATACAATTGCTGGCCATAAATCCACCGTAACTCCAGCCAAAAACACCTATTCTTGTTTTGTCTACATACGCTTGCGATCCGAAATACTTAGCGGCTTCAATATAATCGATGGTCTCGTATTTGCCCAGATTCAGGTATGTCAGCTTTTTAAACTGCTCGCCTCTTCCCCCACTTCCACGATTGTCAACTGAGATGACGATATAGCCTTTAGACGCCAGGTACTGATACCACATGTAATTGGCTCCCTGCCACTGGTTTTTAACGGTTTGGTAGCCCGGACCGCCGTATACAAAAAACAAAACAGGGTATTGTTTATTGGGATCGAAATCAGGAGGCACAATTTTCCAGTAATCCAAACGTACATCGTCTGAACTGGTAAACGACCCAAACTCGACATTCCCTAATCCCATTCCTGCTAATTTATCCTTCAATCCCTGATTGTTCTCCAAAACTCTGACAATACTACCATCCATATTCTTAATTGCATAAACTGCCGGAGCTGTCATGCTTGAGTAGTTATCAATAAAATAATCGAAAGTGCTGGTGAATGATACAGAATGCCAACCCGCTTCTGTTGTTAATTGCTCGATTGCTCCAGTCTTTATTGACACTGAATACAACTGACGCTCACTTGGCTTTCCTTTACCTGAAGTAAAAAACACCTTACCCGCTGATACGCCGCAAATAACATCTATTTCCCACTCGCCTTTTGTTAACTGAGTAACACCATACTTAGCATCCATGGAATACAAATGTTTGTATCCGCTTTTCTCTGATGAAAATATGGCCATTGGCATGCTTGAATCGCCACCAATAAACTGCCAGTCTTCAATCTCAATATACCATTGATTGGTTTCGGTATAGATAACCTGAGGCTTAGAGTAATAATAGCTAAAACGCAAAACTTCCAGTTTATTTTGTAATCGGTTGAGACGCTGTACTGACAAGAAATTCTGACTCATCCATTTGATGCGCGGCAAGTACTGATCGTTCTCTGAAGCTGTCTCACACAAAACATCTTTCTTCTTACCAATTTTATGGATAAAAACATCCACTTTACTGTTAGGTTCGCCAGCCTTAGGGTATTTCCAGGTTTCCTTTTCTGGATATAATTTTCCATAGATGTCCATACTGAAATAAGGTACTGCCGACTCATCAAACTTGTAGTAAGCGATGAACTGCCCGTCTGGACTCCATTCGAAACCTCTGCTCATACTAAATTCCTCCTCATACACCCAGTCGACCGCCCCATTGATGATACTGTTCTTCTGACCATCCTTAGTGACCTGCACATCTTTCTTCTTCAGCATATCATAGTAATACAAATTGTTGTCGCTGACATAGGCCACTTTGGTAGCATCAGGACTTAAAGTAGCATACATAATTTTTTTATTAGAGATGCGACTTAAAACACCTGTTCTCAGATCATAGACATACACATTACTTTTACCACTGTGACGGTATACTGATTCAAACCCATTGGTGATAAGCACTTTTGTCTCGTCGGTACTAAAAGTATACGATTCAATCGAGATAGGCATCGAATCAACCAGCATCTTATCGGTCGAAAACAAGGTACTTAATTTATTGCCGGTTTTAAAATCGTAACGGTTGCAGGCTCTCGATTTATCGGCATTCATATCCAGCTGGCAATAGGTTTTACCATCATTTAAAGAATTAAAACCAGGTACAAATTTCGGACTGTATTCGCGACTGTTCCAGATGTTCTCCAGACTCAGCTGAGCAAAGCCACTTAGCGCACTCAACAGAAAGGTCAGTAAAAGTAATCGTCTCATAAGTGGCAAAAATACAGAAAAAACCCAATTTGCCTATTTTATAGAAATACCAATCCTTTAGATGATTTCTCAATTTGCACATGTATTTTTGAAGCCCTATAACAAATTGAGAAAAACTGCGTTGATAAAATGATGGTGAAGTTAAGACCCTGTCTATTGTGTATTGTGTTTCTTCTGACTAGTTCTGCTTTGTCAGCTCAGTCGAGAGCCTTGCCCGGCAATCTGCATAAATTTTCGGCCCCGAAACTCGCCGTTAATACCTCCGACCCCAACCTGGTGATCCTGGAAACTGGCTTCAATGGCGCTATCCCTAAATCGAAACTCGAGAAAATACCGGTCGACCAGATTGAATCCATTACCCTGGCCTATTCTAAATACAAACTTAGCGAGACCTTCGACCAAATGGCACTCAATCAGCAACGCATGGATTAGCTATATGCGCAGTTACCCGGACTAAAAAAAGACAGGGATATCAACTGGTTCTGGGTAGAACAAACAGGTTGTAAAGATGCCAATTCGTGTAAAGACTACTTTCACGGTTTCATCATCACCCTTAAATCTGAAGAGAGCAAATTTTACAAAGAAACAGAACTCGCCCTGCTCGATTATTACAGCAGCGTATACGAAGGCATGAGCGATCCAAAGAAAATGGATTCTCTGATAGCAACTGGTAAATTGCCTTTTGTTAAGAAATGTGATACCATGACACTAAGAACTCTCATCAAGGGCAATAAACTCCCTAAAGTAAGAGGCTGGGAACGCGAGAACAATGAAGTGCTGGCCAAACTCCTTAAAACAGAGTTAGAAAGCGAAGACACCATTCGTTTAAGCGTTTTAATGGATGAAAAAGGTGAATTTAATACACTCGAATCTGCAGACCAATACCTGAAAGCTAAAAAAATTATTCGCCTTTTTAAAAACGACCTTAAAGTAGCTCCCGGCAAACTCGATAAAAAGAAAATCCCATCCAGGGTGTATCTCGAACTCTACAAAAGTAAAGGCTCGTACAAGCTTGGCTTCAAAGCCTACCCTATCGAAGACCTGGACAATCCGGAAGATGCCAAGCTCGACGAATTCTTATATGTCACCAGAGTTGAAACAATATGCGACTATCTGGACACCAGCATGGTAAAAGTAGGAAAAGGTCTTTTAAGTTCAACACCAGATGTTGTAATCAAAGCCTTCGACCGAAACAAAGACTGGAAAAACTGCCTGGTAGTAACCGATGTTACAGGAAGCATGTACCCTTATCTGGCACAATTTCAGATGTGGCACAAACTGCATCTGGATCAGAATGCCGGCAACCACGATTTTATGTTTTTTAACGATGGCGACAACAAGCCCGATTTAATCAAAGTGAATGGCAATGTTGGTGGTTTGTATTATATCAATACTTCTAGTTTTGAACAGCTGAGCATCACCATGAAAAAGGCCATGCTAAGAGGAGGTGGAGGCGATTTACCAGAAAACAACATCGAAGCTGTGATAGAAGGATTAAAAAAGAATCCAAACATCAAAGAAGTCATCATGATTGCCGATAACTATGCCACTCCTCGTGATCTCGATTTATTAAAGATGGTTAAAGTTCCTATCCACCTAATCCTTTGTGGCGCTCAGAAACAAATCAACCCAGCCTACCTTAATATGCTGCGTCAGAACAAAGGAAGTTTGCACACCATTGATCAGGACCTCTACGATTTTTCGAAACTCAACGAAGGTCAATCCATCAAAATCGGCGATCAGACTTACCGCGTATCAGGTGGTCATTTTGTAAAAAGCTGATTACTTCTTCGCTTTAAAATTGCGGATAGAGTACGTAAACGTCAGCATATAAAAACGCGTCAGAATCTGAGTGGTTTTATCTTCAATATAACTTTCGGTGACAGTTCTGCTGATGCTGTTATTGCGCTTCAGAGCATCAAAAACCGAAAGCTTTAACTCACCGCGATTGTCTTTTAAGAATTTATAGCCCACACCACCATTTACCAGCCAGATACTTTGGTTGAAGCTGGCACCTAAACCAGAATATGAACTGTTGGTGATATCTGTATTGAAAACAAATTTAGACCCATAAATATAGTTGAGCTTAGCGTTGAAATTGGCAATCAGGTATTTTGAATTGGAATTGGTTTGAAGTGAATTCACCACAATATTGTAGTTGGCACTGTAGCTTAGAGTAAAATCCAGTTTCTCGCTGATATTGCTGGCCACTACTATTCCGGCATTGGTGTTATAGGTATTGCTGTAGTTGATGGCATTATTGATGATTGCAGGCGATTTGGTATACGACTGACCGAGGTTGAAATTGAGCACAGATTTAATCTTTTTAAACGGCATCGCATAAGTAGCATACGTACGAATCATGCGATAGCCATTGATATTAACAGGTAAATTAAACTGTGTACCCTTTTTCATATTCACCGTCTCGTTGTTAATGGTAATGCTGGTATCAGCCTGAGCCAGAATATTGTTGTTGGCGATATAATTCGCCGTGGTAGCAAAATGGCCAAACAGAAAGAGAGAACGACCCCTTGGAACATTGCTGACACTGTATCGTAAAAATGTTCTGTGGGTGAACTCTTGTTTAAGACTTAAATTTCCGGAAGAGAGAATCAATGGGTTAGAGTTATTGATAACATTCTGCAATTGATTAATGCTTGGAATATTGGCAGAACTACGGTAATAGATTCTCAGGTTTTTTGTTTTAGAAGGCTGATAGGTAATCATCGCATTTGGCAGGATATTGTCAAACGGACGATTGATGAGCACCTGCTTAGGGAACGACTGATCGCCGTCTAACATCACACGCTGAATTCCAGCACCGATATTAAACGAGAACTTGTCGGTCTTATAGCGGTATGTTAGACCACCTCTCTGAGTGGTAGTGGTATTGTTAAATGTATTACTTAGCAAACTATCCGTAATGGTGTAGGCAGATGTTGCAGTATCATAACGCTGAGTATACTTGTAAGATTTGCTTTTTGCAATGGCAGGATTATAATTGATTTCAACTGTTGAGCGCTTTTTAATGGGGTGGGTATACGACAGATTTGGCGAGAAATCCCATGCATTGTTGCGGGATTCAGACTGTTGTTTAAAATTATTAAAAGAACTTACTGGCTCGTAATAGGCGTTCTCCGACTGCAAATCGGTATTGCCTTCAGACAAAGAAATGGTATGCGATAAATTCAATGAAATAGTCTGACCTGCTTTCTTAAATTTATGACGAAGCAAGAGGTTATTGTTGATGTTGTATCCATTGCTTTTTGAACTTGATTCGCTGCCCGAGCGGTTGAGCGTATCAGCTTCCTGAGTTTTGGTACGAGCAGCAAAAAAAGCATTGCTTCTGCCATTCTGCAGACGAATTGAAGGCGTGTAAATTAATGAATTAGCTGAGTCGAAGGTATATTCTAAACGTGCATTGATTCTATGCGAAGCAGAATGCGATTCAGACGTATCACTCTGCTGATAAATCTGATTGCTGAGAGCAGAGAGGAAATAGGTTCTGTTAAGAAAAGAAGCCGAATTATTGATACCGTTGTTGAAAAAATAGCTGGCAGTAATCTTCAACTTTTTCATCCCAAAAGAAGAATAGTTGAGTCCCAGCGAATTGGTCGTATTGATACCACCTTGCTGGTTAACCAAGAAGTTGGAGGAGGCATCGCCACCCATACCACCCGGACCGCGGTTAGGCATACCACCCGGACCACCTCTGCCCATACCCTGCATCATACCCCCGCCAGAGGCAGAAGAACCGAGAGCACCCAGGATATCGGATGATGTAAAATTCTGTTGATTGATATTATTGCTCATCCCAATAAGCGACAATCGGTTTTTCCCTTTAAAATAATTGATATTAGCACCTGCGGCCCAGCGATCGTCGGTACCATAACCACCATAGATCTTACCAAACTGACCATTGTTTTTACCGGCTTTAGTAACGATGTTAAGCGTTTTCTGAGCATTACCATCGTCGACACCAGAGAACTGTGATTGATCACTGGCCCTGTCAAACACCTGAATTTTATCTACCACTTCGGCTGGCAGATTTTTAAGAGCCGCCGCCGCATCAGAGCCAAAGAAATCCTGACCATCCACTGTCACTTTTTTCACCTCTTCACCCTGAGCTTTTATGGTACCATTTTCGTTGGTAATACCAGGCATTTTAGTAACGAGGTTTTCGGCACTTGCATCCTGATTCACTTTATAGCTACCGGCACTGTATTCGACCGTATCATTTTTCTGAGTCATCGGACCTTTTTTAAAGGTAACACCCCCACCCTTCATGACATTAATTTCTTCCAGAAACTGAATTTCCTTTCTGAGCATCGTTGTTGAGTCGGCAGAAAAACTGAAGTACTGTGGTTCATATCTCCAGTGTGTGACTTTAAGGTAGAAATCGCCGGAGCCGAATTTAATAAATCTGAATCTTCCGGTAGAATCGGTGGTATACGAACGGACAACCTGAGAATCCGGGAGATGAATAATATCTACATAAGCATCTGAAACAGCTTGTTTAGACAGATCAACTACCCTTCCCATCAGGGCTTGAGCAGAAAGAGAATCGGTAAAACACAGAGACGTGATAAACAGACAAAACAGATAAGAAAATAATTTAAATCGTTGCATTTTGGGACTTTGACTATGCAAATATAAGAAAGTTTAAATGGAGGCTCTTAATATCTGAGATATTGGCTGTTTGTTTAAGTCAAAATTCATCGTCTATAAAACTCATTCATCGATAAATTAACACATAGACTATGTTCTTAATGAAATACATTTTTATGAATAAAATTTACTCTAATATTGCACCACTAAACGCTTTTATAAAACACCCCATACTGCTAATTTTTAAACCCCATGAAACACAAAGTACTCATTTTAGGTGCAGGTTTCGCAGGTATTCAGCTGGCAAAAAACCTTCATCACGATGATTTTGACATTTTATTAATCGATAAAATTAATCACCACCAGTTCCAGCCACTCTTCTATCAGGTTGCTACGTCTCAGATAGAACCTTCCAGCATTTCATTCCCTATCCGAAATATTTTTAAGCATCAGAAAAATATTCAAATACGCCTTTCCGAAGCTCAGCGCATCGATCAGGCATTGAAAAAAGTAATTACACCCATTGGCGAATTTCATTACGACTCACTTGTCATAGCTATAGGTTGCAAAACCAATTTCTTTGGGAATACACAGATAGAACAACACGCACTAACACTCAAATCTACTGCTGAGGCCATCAGCATACGCAATCATGTTCTAAAAACTTTCGAAGCCATTATCTCCTCTGATGAAACAGAAAGAGAAGCACTTTTAAACCTGGTAATTGTAGGCGCTGGTCCGACCGGCGTAGAGCTGGCAGGAGCATTTGCTGAAATCAAGCAACATGTCTTACCAAAAGATTATCCTAAAATTGATTTCTCACGCTTCAATATTACTCTGGTAGAAGGCAGTGCACATACCCTCAACAATATGAGTGAAGCTTCTAAACATGACTCAGAAAAATACCTGAGAAATATGGGTGTGCGTCTCATCACATCTACCTTTGTGAAGTCGTACAACGGCACAGAACTGCTGCTGAGCAACGGAGAAAACATTCAATCTAAAACTGTCATCTGGGCTGCTGGAGTCGTACCTAATACCATAGAAGGATTGCCTCAGGAGAGTATAACGCCGGGTAAACGTTTAATTGTAGACAGATTTAACTTGGTTAAAGACACTAAGAATATTTATGCCATCGGAGATATTGCTTATATGGAAACGCCCTTGTATCCCAAAGGACATCCACAAGTAGCCAATGTAGCGATTAATCAGGCAAAGAATCTTGCCAGAAATTTAAAACGTCAATTGAAAAAAGAGGTTTTAAAACCGTATGAGTATAAAGATCTAGGATCGATGGCCACCATTGGTCGCAACAAAGCCGTTGTTGATGTTGGCAAACTCCACCTCAAAGGATATCCTGCCTGGCTGATATGGATGTTCTTGCATCTGATGCTGATTCTCAGTGTTAAAAACAAACTGATTATTTTTATCAACTGGGCCTGGGCATATATCACCAAAGACAGTTCACTGCGACTGATACTGAAGCCGGCTAAAAAAGAAGATTAAACTGTTTGATCAACCAGAGATTTCACAAAGTTAAGGAACCTGATCAGGTCGGCATTATTAGTAGCCAGTCCTACCGAGACACGAACAGAGCCCCTTTCGGCATGTAAACCAATGCCGTTATTTTGGGCAACTAAGTTGACTTGTTCTGAGAGTACCTCTTTTTCTATAGAGTGAATGGTTTCGTCGATACCCGGATTGCAGAAACAGCCAGCACGAAGAGAAATATTCTGTTTAGCGGCCAGCAATTCTATGATGTGAAATGGAATCAGTTTAGCTCCTGGGTTATAGAACAGCATCACAATTGAACTACCAGAGGAGTCGACAGTATCCGGGCCTAAAACTTTAATCATTTTAGTACCATCAGAATGCTGAAATTTATTAAGTTCTCTTACCAGAGCCTGACGCATAGAGTAAACACGTTCGCTGATGCGTTTTATGCCGATAGAATTGATAAAATCGAGACCGAATTTAATAGCAGGAATATTGAGGTAATTGACCGTACCGTCTTCAAAACGTTCATAGTTATTATTCAGGTTATGGTCGTTGGTTTTTACGGTAACCAGTTTAACGGTTCCGCCAGCAAACCATTGTTTCTGAAGTTTATCAAACTTTGAATTGTGCACCAGCAGACAGCCAAGACCAGTAGGGTATCCAAAAATCTTGTAGAACGATACACTTACAAAATCCGGCTGATATTTTTGCAGATCCAGTACCGAAGTAGGCACAAAAGCTGCGGCATCCAGAAGAACATCCCATCCGTGATCGTGGGCAGTTTGAATCCAGTCGAGACTGTGTTTCACACCACTAACATTAGACTGAGCCGGGTAAGCGAAAAGTTTATTTCCTGTAATTGTTGTTGAAGACAAATCATGAAGCAAACGATTATGATCAATACTGAGATCATTAGGATTCATCGGCACATAATCGAATTTACCACCCTTACTGATGCAATACTCACGAATACCATTCACTGAATTATGGTTGTCGGCAGTCATTAGAAGTTGTGAATTTTCTGAGAAAGGATATGACTCTCCAACAATTTTAAGCGCACCAGAGGCATTTTGGGTAAAGATACAGTGGTAATCGGAAGCATTAAAGAAATCTAACACAGATTGTCTGGTAGTTTCAATAAATTTACTGGAACGTTCGGAGCTAGGGTTAATGGAATGCGGATTTCCGAAAGTATTTTTCTTCAGCCAGTCGTGGTGGGTATCAATTAAGCTTTCAGGGTAAAGATTTCCTCCTGTATAGTCGAGATACACCTCTGAAGAGACATCCAGACGGCGGTATTCAGACTTACGCAATTTCTCGAAGAAATCGTTGTGCAACAGATTTAATTCATTTTTGGCGGCGCGACCGAGTAATTTTTCAAACATAAATTGTGTAGAGTGTTAGCAAACAGCAACAAAGTTACTCCGCAAAATTAAGCGAAAAAGAGGAAAACACATCAAGCACGAATCCAGACAGAAGAAAAAGAAGCTTATTGAAAAACAAATACTTAGTCCAATATTTATTTGAACAAAACAACCAATACAGTAAAATTACAAACCCCAAAATTTATGTGTACATTTGTTGAGCATGAAATTTTACATAGAGACCCCGCGACTGATATTAAGAGATATTAGGGTGGAAGACACAGAAGGTTTATTCAGACTAGACAGTGATCCACTGGTACATAAGTATCTGGGGAATCTAACCATCAGCAAGATAGAAGAGGCAGAATATGCCGTGAGTTTCATCAGAGAGCAATATGAAAGCAATGGTATTGGCAGATGGGCCACGATAGAGAAAGAGAGTGGCGCTTTTATCGGATGGAGTGGATTAAAGTATTTAAGGGAAGAAGAGAACGGGCATATTAACTTTTACGATGTTGGATACAGACTGATACCGCAATACTGGGGAAAAGGCTATGCAACAGAGGCCAGTGAAGCTGCATTAAAATATGGGTTCGGGCATTTTAATATGGACAAGATTGTTGGTACAGCAAACGAGCTAAATCTGGCATCTATCAGGGTATTGAGTAAATGTGGTTTAATTTATAAGAACCAGTTTATGTGGAAAGACATACGATGTAACTGGATGGAGATAGAAAGAGAAGCCTACAAGAAACAGTCAACTTAACTGACTTTATGCATTGAATCCATTTTTGAGCCAGGTTTCTATGCCGTAGATTTCGGCCATTAATTTGAGTTCATTGAGACGTTGCAGATTAAGTTTTTCGAAGATGCGGCTTTTGTAGGTTGAGATGGTGGTAGACTGCAGACTCATAACATTGGCAATTTCATATGTTTCAAGATCATTGATCAGGTAGAGCATCACACAGAACTCGCGTTCAGACAATTTATCAAAAGGATTAATGAGACCATTACCTGCATTAAACATTTCAGTATACGAGGCAATTATATTACTTGAAAAGTATCGTTGTTTACTGAGGGTTTTCCTAATTGCTTCCAGAATTTCAAAATCTTCTGAATTTTTATTGAGGTAACCATCAGCACCCTCTCGAATTGCTCTAACGCCAAACACTGCATCTTTACCGTATCCAGCTACCAGAACATGCAAATTTGCAGAGAGTTGTTTAAGTGTATGAATATGATGCAGAGTATTGGTATTTCCAATAAAGATATTAATAATTAGCAGCGAAACATCAGATTCATTTCTAAGCATGGCATATAAGCTTTCTATGCTTTGACAGTGCAGAACAATGGCTAAAGGGTTGACTTGTTTACAGCAATATTCAAATCCCTTTCTTGAGATGATCTGGTCATCTGCAACAATAATTTTCTTCATTAATCAATTAGTTTTAAATTTAGTTTTATTAAATTTAGTTTTACAAACGGGTCGGGAGAGAATAGTTTTAAGTTCCTAAACCCGACTGAAAGCAGCCGCTAAATAATTAATTTTTTCTCATAAAATTTAAAGTAAAAAATCAAATTCCATTAACAGAACTGAATTCAAAACAAGAAAAAGACAATTAACAGTTACGGCAATAAAAATCCACTTATCAATTCATCAAAAAAAAGGATATATATCATCAATACATCAAATTGATTGTCAGATATAACAGAATTTACATCTGTAATAAAATTCAAATTAGACAGTAAATTGATTGTATAGGGTTGGATAAAAGAGAGAACAAATAATTTTCAAAAAAAAATATTTTTACTGACGAATAACTGGTCAAATTAATTGACTATTGGACATGTTTTTTACACTCTGAAAGCGAAAATTACTTTAAATCGCAAGTTAGACTATCCAGAAATAGCATCAATTTCCTCCACATATTACTACAACATTTTCCATACCTTACTACAAGTTGAATTGAATTTGAAATTCATTTTTGAACCATTCAAACAGAACAACATGATCATAGCGGATATATTTGGCGGAATGGGGAATCAGATGTTTCAGTATGCCACAGCATACAAATTAGCTTTAATGATGAATACAGAGCTGGTCTTAAATACTTCAGCGTTAAAAAAGGACATCAAGAGATCTTATGCATTGAAACCATTCTGGATCAATAACCAGATAATTGAATTTGACATCCATGATGCGTCAACATTGAAAAAATATATCTATGGTGTACCGAACAGAATCTCAAGGTATAAAGAGCCGGCAGAATTTGTATACGACACTGGTCTCAGTTTATTGAAAGGCGATTATCATATAAGTGGTTACTGGCAAAATCCGGCTTACTTTAATGATATAAGAGAGGTTATTTCTTCTATATTCAGTCTGAGAAGTCCGTCTTCTGAATTTATTAAAATGCAAAAGGCAGTTCGGGAAATGCCATCATTAAGTTTACATGTCCGTCGTGGCGACTTCGTAGAAAACAGCTATATAAGCAAGATACATGATGTATGTGATATCCATTATTATGTCGACGCCATCAATACTTTCAGACAGATGTTTGGTTCAGACCACTACAATTTATTTGTTTTTTCGGACGACCCGGGCTGGTGTCAGCAGCAATTTGCGCAGTACAGCAATGTTCATATAGTCAGATCACTCACTGATGCCGAAGAAATGCTATTGATGTCTGAGTGCCATCACAACATTACCGCTAATAGTACCTTTAGCTGGTGGGGTGCCTGGCTGAATAAAAACCCGGATAAGATTGTTATTACACCAGAGGTGTGGCTGAAGAACACCAATTTACAATATCAGTTAATATTACCTGAAGGATGGGTGAAGATTAAACATTAATAGAAACGACCGAGAATTATTTCAATCATGATCGCATCCAGAGCTTTCCGTTTTTAGTAGAAATACATTTCAGGTTTCCTTCTTTCACCAGTTGATCAAGATAGCTCTCAGTCTCATTTCTTGGCATACCACTTAGTTCAGAAAACTCTCTGGCTGTCATTGTTCTAAAATAGGTAAACATCGACACCCAGTCTTTTTTGTAGATTGATTTCTTAGCTCCAGCATCCAGCTTCTTAATAGCATCTTCAAGCACCTGGTATGGTCGGGCGCCTACCACTGTTAAACGATTACCATTGGTATCAGACAACAAAAGTGTCGGAAATGCTCTTACACCAAATTTAGAAGCCAGTTTTAAGTCATCTTCAAAATGATTCATAGCTGAACTATCGAAGTCTTTCTTTAAAAGTTCGGCATTTAGTCCGGCGAGCTTAGCAGCCTCCCCTATAACTTGCCACTGACTGATATTTTTTTTCTGCAAGAAGACCATTTCACGCATTTGGCGCAGAAACAGCAGAGCTTTTTCTTCATCTTGTAACTGAGCAGCTTTAAAAGCAATTGAAGGTGGATAAGATGAACTAAGTGGATCTTCCAGCCATATATCACCATCGATGGGCATATCATAGTAGTTACTAACTTCGTCCCAGTGACCTGCCACATCTGAAGGTTTACTGATTCCACCGCTATTATACGACCAGTCGCGCAACAGTCCACCCATATGGTATTCTATCTGAATTCGCTCACCATATTCAAGTTTCAATCGTCTTAACTGAGGTTCTATTCCCCAGCAAGAGGAACAAATAGGATCTGTAAAGTACAATATTTTTACAGGCTTAATGGTGCTAATTTCTGCATCAATCGAGACAGAAGTTGAATCGCCGATCAGGCATGCACCTATTTCCGGATCACATAAAAGAGGGTTAGTGTTTGTTGTCATTTGTTTTTTAGTTTGAACCTGGCATGACGAAATAAGCAACATTAGAAAAGTACTTATAATCAGATTGAGTGGCATACAGGTCATCTTTAATTCTTCAGCAAAATTAGATTGAAGAAATCAGAACAGCATTACAACTTCCCTACTGGAAAGCACTTTACAATAGGAAAGTAAAGTAGAGGTCTATAAATTTGCATTACACAAATCCGACACAAGCAACATGAAAAAACAAGCTGAAATCAATATTACTCCTGTTTGTCAGGTGCGAATGAAAGCCATTTCTGACGCCATGAGTCTACTATCTGGCAAGTGGAAATTCCATATTCTTGGAACATTACTAGAAGGGCAAGCACTCCGTTACATGGACCTTCAGCGTGAATTAAAAGGCATAGGATCTAAAATGTTATCTAAGGAATTACAGGATCTGGAGATGAACAATCTGATAAAAAAAACCATTCGACATACACGACCAATTACAGCAGAGTATGCTATTACAGATTATGGCAAGACATTAACTCCGTTAATAAATGAGTTAGCGGCATGGGGACTGCAATACAGAGAATCAATTTTGAGAGATGCTTGATTTAAAGGGCATAAGTAGTTGTAGGTAGAAATTTTTAAAGAAATAAGTCGCCGTAATACATCTAAAAACTTATTAAATTATTTTAATTCAACAAGCTGGCTTTTATCTATAAAAAAAATGAACAGCAGCTTGCAATATGGGTTTGCCAAAAGTGGGGTATTTGTACTACATTTGAGGAATGGAACCCTGCTGAGCAATTGTGCTAAAATGACAATTAGCACTTTGCCTTCCCTGCCAAAGCAAAGCCACAAAATGTTTTGCGGTCATAATATGACAACACTACCGACACATAATATAACAGCTGAAAGAGCAAACGACTTATTAAAAGATGGCAGGCTTTGACTGATGTATATGTTGATGGAGAGCTGAAAATCGAAACTTCTGAATCTTGGGACAAAGAACTTGTATTTGAAAATTGCATCATAGAAAATTTCTCAGGAAGTGTTACGCAGTTCAATAAACCTGTAAAACTAATTAACTGCCACTTCAAAAAATGTCAATTCGTTTTTACTTACTTTTTTGGCGGACTGACAATAGACAATTGCACATTTGATAATTATTTGGATTTTCAAGCAGGTGGTCACAACAAGGCAGGGAATCCAGTAATAATAACTAACAACGACTTCAAAGAATTCGTAAACTTCTTTGACTGTTGGTATGAAAACGAAGTAACAATTACTAATAACTATTTTCACAAAGGAACAAACTTATTGGGCAAGGTCCATCATATTCCTGTGACATTTGACATAGAACCAATAATCAAAGGCAATATTGGACAGCTTGACTTAGACAACGAAGGAGAAAAGAGTGAATAACGAACGACAAACAAACTAACACAGGTAAGCACTACTTCCACTAAGTTCAGTTTTGCAAAAACAGTGATATCGCGATTCGATGTCAGCGAGGCTCAGTATAAATTAATTATTTTACTTTTTAACCCTGACAGGGTGTTTGAAAATAAAATAATTATGGAAAGGGGGTACTGCGTGATCCCTAGAATCGAGGTTCAGCGTAAATTAATTATTTTACTTTTTAACCCTGACAGGGGGTTTGAAAATAAAATAATTATGGAAAGGGAGTACTGAGTGATCCCTGGAATCGAATTTCAGCATAAATTAATTATTTTACTTTTTGACCCTGACAGGGGGTTTGAAAATAAAATAATTATAGAAAGGGAGTACTGCGTGATCCCTAGAATCGAGGTTCAGTATAAATTTATTATTTTACTTTTTGACCCTGACAGGGGGGTTGAAAATAAAATAATTATGGAAAGGGAGTACTGCGTGATCCCTGAGGGGGAGGCTTAAGTTAAAAGTTAGCTCCAATTTGCAGAGCAAATTGGGTTTTTATACCTTTTGCAAAATTTGCTCAAGCGCAAAGCCGCTTGGCAAATCTTTAAAAGGCATAAAAAAACCATAAGCGAAAGCTTATGGTTCTTAACTTTTAACTTGCGGAGAGAGAGGGATTAGCTCCCTTCG
>JBJTNS010000182.1:0-16532 GCA_046074245.1 Chitinophagaceae bacterium
TATTAACGATAGTAAATCGCTAAAATAGACATGAGTATATTTGCTTTGAAACTTGTAAAGTGGTGAAAAAAATTACACAATATGATTTCAGGTAGCAATAAAAATACTGTTAAACGGGGTAAATTCAGCAGAAAAAATAAGATTTACGGCAATAAGCGACCGTACATACGAGGGAAAGGAATACTTTCTCTGACGTGTTTGAGCTGGCACAACCAGGTAACCAGACGTTCGAGGCCCAGACCGAAACCAGCGTGTGGGACACTACCGTATTTTCTCAGGTCGAGATACCATTCGAAAGCTTCCATTGGCAATTCGTGTTCGGTGATTTTCTCTCTGAGTTTCATTTCATCTGTTTCTCTTTCTCCACCACCAACAATTTCGCCATAGCCTTCAGGTGCCAGTACATCAACTCCTCTGGCGAATCTTGGGTTATCGGGATTGCGTTTCAGGTAGAAAGCTTTCACTTCATGAGGCCAGTCGAACACCATAATCGGCACATCAAACAGACGAGTGATGACTGTTTCATCGCTTCCACCCAGGTCGTTACCATATTCGAAGTTTTTAGCACTAGCGATCCAGGTTGGAATATTTCTTTGTTGTTCTTCCAGGTCTTTCAGTTCGTTTTTAAGGGTAGCGATTTTATTCTGGTTAAAGTTAATTTCACCTTTCTTCATTCCAGGCACTGCAATTTTAGCTTCGCGGTCGGCAATTTCAGCGGTTGTAGCAATGATAGCAGCTTCTACTTTGGCTAATTCCTCTTCTAAAGATTTGATACTGTTTACCCCATTGACATCTTTTTCACCTTTGATAATGGCCACAGCTTCGTCGTAGGTTAGACGAGGGAATGGCTTGAGACTGGTTTTCAGGATATCAGTATTTCTATCGATCAGTTGTAATTCGTTCTGACATTTATCGAGAACTTCTTTGATCACGTATTGCAGGAAAGCTTCGATGAGGTCCATGTTCTGATGGATATCAAAGAAAGCCATTTCAGGTTCAATCATCCAGAATTCAGACAAGTGTCTTCTGGTTTTACTTTTTTCAGCTCTGAATGTTGGTCCGAACGTATAGATTTTACCAAAGGCCATTGCCATTGCCTCACCGTATAACTGTCCGCTTTGAGACAGGTAAGCAGGGTCGCCATAGAAATCGGTTTCAAATAAGTTGGTAGTACCTTCGCAGGCGTTTCCGGTAAAAACAGGGGCATCCATTTGAACGAAGCCTTCTTTCTGGAAGAACTGGTGAATGCTGTAGATAATGGTGTTTCTGATTCTCAGGATGGCCCATTGTCTCTGGCTTCTCAACCAAAGGTGGCGTTTATCCATCAGGAATTCGATACCATGTTCTTTTTTCGCGATTGGGTATTCTTCGGCATACTGGTAGATGTGTAATTTAGAGACATGTACTTCGTAACCACCAATCTGACGTTCGTCTTTCACGACAGTACCGGTTATTTCCACGGCACTTTCAAGACCAAGTTTTCCGGCGCATTCGAAGTCATTTTCACTGATTTTGGTTGCATCAGCGATACACTGGCAAACGCCACTTCCATCTCTTAAATTTATAAACACAAGGCCTTTGCTGTCCCTTCTGTTGGCTACCCATCCTTTCAGAGTAACTTCTTGTCCTTCGAAACCTGATAGATCCTTAATATACATTTTGAATAAATATCTTTAATAAAACTGCAAAATTAGTTTACTTTGCAGATAATTTAGGCATCCAATCTAAAAATTCATGTTAAAACAAACTCTCAGTCAGAAATTATTGCAAAAATTGTCGCCGCAGCAGATACAATTTATCAAGCTGTTGCAGATGACTACTGCAGATTTTGAGGAGAGGGTAGAGCAGGAATTACTAGACAATCCGGCACTTGAGAAGGGAGAAGATGAAAATGATCCGGGTGCATTTACTTCATCTGAGACCAGAAAAGATGAATTTAGCAATGAAGAATCTCTCAACGACGATTACAACAGTACAGATTCTTATGAAAGTGATGAATTTGATGTATCTGAGTTTCTGACAGGAGATGATCACACTGCCAGTTTCAAGATGACAGATGATTATGGAGATGAGGAACACAAGGAAATGCCTATTGCTTATCAGCAAAGTTTTTATGATTTTCTTGTTGATCAGGTCCATGCCAATTTTGAGGAAGGAGACGATTTACAGCTAGCATTGCATTTAGTTGGCAACATAGAAGAAGATGGTTATTTGAGAAGAGATTTAAATGCGATTGTAAACGATCTGGCATTTACAGAAAACATCAGTACCACAGAAGACCATCTGGAGCGCATATTAACGAAGGTTCAGAACTTTGATCCTGCAGGTATTGGTGCAAGAAATCTGCAGGAATGTCTTTTACTGCAACTATACAAAAAGGATTACGGCGGGAACAAAGCGCTTGATCTGGCAGAAAAGATTATTGCCGACCATATGGATGCTTTTGTAAAGAAGCATTACGACAAAATTAAAACCTCTTTAAAAATCAACGATGAAGATTTGAAGGGGGCACTTACAGAAATTACCAAGTTAAATCCAAAGCCTGGTCAGTCGCAGTCGCAGTCGGTATCACAATACATCATTCCTGATTTTACTGTCATCAACGAGGATGGTGTTTTGAGAGTTATATTAAATTCGAGAAATGCACCCGAGTTGAAATTGAGTCAGTCATACAGCGAAACGCTTCAGGCTTATGACAAAGACAATGGCAAAGATAAAAACCTCAAAGATGCTGTTCAGTACATTAAGCAAAAACTGGATGGGGCAAAATGGTTTATTGATAGTGTAAAACAAAGACAGCAGACTTTACAGTTAACGATGACAGCGATAGTTGAAGCACAGAGAGATTTCTTTTTGTATGGAGACGAAACCAGTCTGCGACCTATGATTTTAAAAGATATTGCAGACAGGATTCAAATGGATATATCTACCATTTCCAGGGTAGCGAACAGCAAATATGTACAGACAGATTTTGGTATTTTCCCATTAAAATATTTCTTCTCAGAGGGTATTGTTAACGAAAGTGGTGAAGAGGTGAGCAACCGTGAAGTGAAAAAGATCCTCAGTGATGCCATCGCAGGCGAGAGTAAGAAGAAACCATTAACAGACGAAGCCTTAATGGATCTGCTGAAAGAAAAGGGGTATAATATAGCCCGCCGTACAGTTGCCAAATACAGAGAGCAGCTCAATATACCTGTGGCGCGTCTCAGAAAAGAACTATGAGTTTTTTAAAACATATTTTTTCTTTAACAATTATCAGCATGATTCTGGTAACAGCTTGTAAAAAGAAGGAAGAAATTATTGCAGAAAAAGCTTACGAACCAAACACCCTTAATCAGTTTTTCGAGACATATATTTTAAACAAGGACATTCGTGTTACAGAGGCTAAGTTTGAAGGTCGCGATACTACGACCATGTATGCGGATTACACATTTAAACTATACAAAAATACGTATTACGATGGTCCATTTGAAGCCAGAAACAGCACTGATACTTTCACCGGAACCTGGCAGTGCAATGAAGATTACAGTAAATTAAGTTTAAAAATAGGAGGCAACGGAGCTCTCGACTGGGTTGACGTCGACTGGAAATTTAAGAGTAAAAGTACTACTACCCTTGAATTAATTCCTTGGTTTAATACAGACGGCGACCGATATGTTAAATTTGTGAAGCAGTAATCAGAGGATCTGAGCGGTGTGGGCTTTGGTATCCACTTTCTCTATAATATCCGTGATTTTTCCTTTCTCATCAATTATAAATGTGGTACGTGCAATACCCATATATTTACGGCCATACATTGATTTTTCAACCCACACACCGTATTTTAATGCGATGGCATTATTGATATCAGCAATTAAATCGAAGGGTAAATCGTATTTAGCAATAAACTTCTGGTGTCTGGTTTCGTTATCCGGACTAATTCCGATAACCTGGTAACCGGCTTTCAGAAGTTTTTTATAGTTATCTCTGAGGTCGCAAGCCTGAGCAGTACAGCCAGGAGTATCATCTTTCGGATAGAAGTAAATTACAAGTTTTTTGCCAGTAAATTCTTTGAGTGCTCTAACATTTCCGTTTTGATCATTGCCTTTAAAGGCTGGCGCTTTTTTCCCAATTTCTAAGTGTGTCATGGTATTTCTAATGTTCTGATATATTCTCTTTCGTTTAATCTGTTATCTCTAACAATTAATCTGATAGTATGTTTGCCAGAAACTAGAGGAGTTGGAATATGGCCTGAAATGAATCCGGATTTTGAGTCGTAGTTAAGCAGAACCCAGACACCATTGATATAGAAATCAAAATCTTTAATACCTGCCAGGTTGTCTCCAACATCGAATGAGAAATACCGGTTTCGATTTATCGTTAAGGGTTTTATGGTTGGTTTGATGGTATCCAGCAACAATTGGAAAGTGCCGAAATCTCTTACTGGAACATGATACTGATTGATGTTTTTGAGTTCGCCGAAATAATTTCGACCATCATTACAGCGCACCAGATATTTATTTCCGTTGAGTAATTGGAGCGGACTCAGTTTATAAATAAGTATCATTTTCTTGTCAAGTGGAACAAGTACACTTCCTATGGTGTAGGTATTATTAGCGTTTTTTGAGTAGTTGAGAACATAGTCGTGGTAAAGAGTGTGAGCAGGCAGTGAAATAGAAAGATCAGTTCCCAGATCGTGTAAGTTATCACTGGCGGCTTTACAAAGTTTGGTCTGGCGGTAGTGACTGATATAATCACTTACTTTTCTTCCGGAGGGATGTCCAACAATAGTAATGGTTTTCTCAGAGCTGTTCCCGTATACATCTTTCACCACAATCCTAAACTGATGTGGGGTTGAGTCATTAATAGTAAACCAGCCATTGGTAGGAGAATGTTTCCAGAAATCGAGGGTGCTGCCATCATCAATAAATAATTTATGCATACGGATACCCTGTTCTTTGTGCCTTCTGAAATCGACATAGTTATTGTGCATACGGATCTGGGAGAACATAAAACGTTCTATCCGGCAATCGTAGAACAAAGCACCATCCTTGTAAATAGAGATATAATTTACGCCATTGTTATCACCCATAGATGTTGCATAATCTTTAAGGTTCGCCCCCAGGGCATAAGTGCCGTATGCGATGCTGTGACGCTCAATCGCCACATTAATTTTCTTTTTCTTTTTACCTTTTTTCACCGTGTGAGTGGTATACATTGGCAAGCTGATAGATGGATAATGGCCATTATGCAGTTTTACCAGAGAATCTTTACCATACAGGTAAAAGTTTAAGATTGAAGGAGCGATGTGATCTGGCATTTTGATGCCGCAGAGCAGAGGATTGACAGGCGCTTCAGAGGCAGTTTCTCTGATTTCGAAATGCAAATGCGGACCTTGAGAGGCGCCTGAATTGCCGCTGTAGGCGATGAGCTGACCTTGTTTTACCTGCAGGACATCCGCATCAGGATACAATTCAACTTCATAGTTTTGAAGATTATACTGACTCTTTTCAATGAACCATTGTATTTCTTTAGGAAACTCGTGTAGATGGGCGTAAACACTGGTATATCCATTCGGATGGTTAATGTATAGAGCTTTTCCATAACCCGCGTTTGAAATATTGATTCTGGCTATATATCCATCTCCTATAGCGATAACAGGTCGACCGATAACACCACCGGTTCTGATATCCAGTCCACCGTGAAAGTGGTTTGGTCGCAGTTCGCAGTAAGTTCCAATAATTTGATTTTCTCCGGCAAAAGGCGGGATAAAACCTTTACTGACAATAGGCTTTGCTTCCTGAGCCTGGATTAGCAGGCAAGTAAACAGAGATAATATCAACAGAGAAGCACGCATTATTTAATCTCGAAGTTCAATAGTTCAACACCTTCAAGTTTTGCGATAAGGCGATCTCCGGTATCAACTTTACCGACACCTGCCGGGGTACCTGTAAATATCAGATCGCCAGTTTTAAGGGTGAAGTATGATGAGACGAAACTAATTATTTCATCTACTTTAAAGAGCATATCTGCGGTATGACCAGTTTGAACGGTTTCACCATTTTTTTCAAGGGTAAAATGTAAGTCCTGGATATTTTTACCTTCCAGGGGAACAAACTGACCGATTACAGCCGAATGATCGAAGGCTTTAGCGAGTTCCCAGGGCAAACCTTTTGATTTAAGATCTGATTGCAAATCGCGGGCAGTAAAATCGATACCGAGACTTATCTGAGTATAATATTTTGATGCAAACTGCGGGGCGATAGTTTTTCCAATTTTATCAATTTTTATAACAAGTTCTGCTTCGTAGTGCACATCATTGCTAAATGGGGGCAGATAAAAATCTTCATTATTTTTAAGGATAGCAGTATCAGGTTTGCAGAAGATAACAGGTTTATTAGGTATTTCATTACCTAGTTCTTTGGCATGTAGTCCATAATTTCTTCCGATGCAAATAATCTTCATTGATGCAAACCTACAAAAAAAGCGGCATCGACTTACAAATTGATATTCAGATTGTACATAATTGTAAACACGCTCAATTACGAATTCGTTTTCATAAGCATCTGGCACCACCAGGGCAGACGGTTAAGTTTAATTTCCAGATAGTGTTTTTTGACAGAGCCAAATTTCGAATAAAAATAGGCAACACTTTGCAGGTCGGAGCCTTCAAAGTCGAAAGTCATTAATCTGTTTGAAAATTCTTTCAGGACTTCATCTATGAGAATATGTGTAGCGCCGTGTTTCTTGCCTTCTTCGGTCGGAGCAGCCATAGCGTAATGGATACGGTTTTTGGCAATAAAAAAGAAACCAGAGCACCAGAGCTGACCATCTTTACCATAAATTGTTCGTGTAAATCCTTTATTGATTTGGGTGGCATCATATGCGCACCTAATAATTTTCTTTTTTAAAGTTTCTGGGTTTGGATACCAGTGGCCATAAGCTTTAAAGAAGCATTCAGCGGCCAGATCAGGCATATCATTGGTTTTTACGATATAGCCAGTGAGAGCAGATTTTGCCAGATTTTTTTTAGCATCAGAATTGAACTTATCGTAAATGCTAACATAATCCTGATTCAGATCGATGTTAAAACTTGTTCGGCTGACAAAGTTAATTAGAGGACTAAAAAAGTTGTTTTCGTAATTCAGATGGAAATCCCAGTAAACAAATTTCCCTGGAATTTTCTTAATAAACTGGTGCATGACATCTTCTGTTATTCTGGTTTTAGAAAACAAACCCAGTTGCTGACAAAAGAATGGCTGATACAGGTATTTCAGCCCGTATTTTCGTCCCCACACCAGAGGAAAGACAGCATCATAATCGCCGAGTACGAGAGCATCCCAGCGTTTACCTGCCATGTCATTCAGAAAAAACGAATAAGCATACACCATACCGTTATAACTAGCATCAATGGTTTTGTCCCATTTTACCTGATCAATCTGATGATGGCGTAAATATTTAATCGTTGTCATTTAACCAGAAATTAAAAACTTTTTCCCAATTCTTCCAGCCCCGGTGGCCACTGAGAGATTCGTTATGAAAGACAAAAACAAAAGGTGCATTGAGTGTTTTAAGACTTTTTCGAATTTCTGTGGAATCATTTATACAGTCATCAACAGACAATTTCATAAATTGTTTATAGGCAACATCCATGCAGCAGAAAGGATGAACATAAAGTGTTGTTTCAGCATCATTCATCAGATCAAACCATTTGAAAGCATGAGCGGTACCTGCTCTGAATCCGGGAACATGAGAGTAACCCATAGAATAGTCGTGTTTGATACCACAATCGATGAGAGCCCGGTATGTACTGGGCAAATCCATTTTTAAGAAATGTTGTCTGGAGTGTATTACAGACGTATTCGTGCTTTTTTCTAAAATACTTTTTTCTCTCAGAATAGCATCTGTTTTACTATTGGAGCTATAACTGGGATGGAGACCAATGGTATGTCCGGCATGGATGAGTTTCAGAAGTATGAGTTTAAAGTCATGCTGAAGCGGTGAAATATTTTTATCGTATGGTCCGTATGGTCCGCTTTGGATAAAATACATAGCTTTTTTGTTACCCATAGCAGACAATTGCCAGTCGAAGTTATCATTTGGATCCTGATGTCTACCGGCAACAACACTCAGACGGTTCTTAATTTCATTCCATCGACCAGACAACACATCTTTGAATATTGCAGCCATTTGTCTGAACCAGGGTTTGGCTTTGTAGGCAAAGACAGAGTCGATATCAATAGTTGGGACAGAATGATAGGATTCAGGCTTAAAATCATGGGTAGAAAAATGGTATTGATTGATAAGAATTTCTTTCAACTGAGCAACCCAGAGATCAATTAATGGAAACTTAAGACAATTGAATTTGAATAATACTGAATCTGAGAATTGAAATCTTCCGTGTTCATCTCTTTTATTGGTCAGGTATTCTTCATATCGCGACAAGTGGAAGAAAATAGCCGAAAACACATCAAAATCAAGCTCACGTATGTTTGAATTTTTTACATTTTCGGGTGTATAAAGATGTTTTAAAGGTTCGATTTCAGAAGTATTCAACAGTCCGTCGGGTATAAAATTCCATGCATTTTCAAGAGGCTGATCACAGTAATTGATGCAAACTTTGTACGGACTTACTATATTTGACACGGATTCTGAAAGTTCGTAGTTTATTCCAAGTCTTTCGGTAAAGACATAATTGAGTACATAACTCAGGCGCTTGCTTTTATAAGGGGAATGGAATAGAACCAAAACTTTAATTATCTTTGCTTTTTTTTTGGCAAATTAACGATAAATTTAATGAAAGTTGCACTCATAACGGGAATTACAGGACAGGACGGCGCATATTTGGCCGAGTATCTGTTAAAAAAGGGGTATATTGTACATGGATTGAAGCGCAGAAGCTCGCTATTCAATACTGATAGAATTGACCATTTGTATCAGGACCCGCATGTTCCAAATGCCAATTTAAAATTGCATTATGGTGATTTAACGGACAGCACTAATTTAATCAGGATTATTCAAGAGACCCAGCCAGACGAGATATACAACCTTGCTGCAATGAGTCACGTTCATGTGAGTTTTGAAACACCTGAGTATACAGCTAATGCAGATGGTATAGGTACCTTACGTTTGTTAGAGGCTATTAAGATCTGTGGTTTAAGCAATAAAACCAGAATTTATCAGGCTTCCACATCTGAGTTATACGGTATGGTTCAGGAAGTACCCCAAACGGAAAAAACGCCATTCTATCCACGTTCGCCATATGCTGTAGCAAAAATGTATGCTTACTGGATTACAGTCAATTACAGAGAAGCATATAACATCTTTGCTTGTAATGGTATTTTGTTTAATCACGAATCACCAATAAGAGGCGAGACTTTCGTTACCAGAAAGATTACCAGAGCAGCTGCAAAAATTGGTTTAGGTATTCAGGATAAATTGTTCCTTGGAAATTTAAATTCTCAGCGCGACTGGGGTCATGCAAAAGACTATATCGAAGCTATGCATCTGATATTGCAGCAAGACAAGGCAGAAGATTATGTGATTGCAACCGGAGTGACCACTGAAATCAGGGAGTTTGCAAGAATGGCTTTCAGATATCTGGGTGTTGAATTGAGTTTTGAGGGCAAAGATGCTAACGAGAAGGGCATTATTGCATCTATCGACAAAGCAAGAGCAGAAGAGTTAAAGCTTAATCTGAATACATTAACGGTAGGCAAGGAAGTGATTAACGTAGACCCTAAGTATTTCCGTCCAACGGAGGTAGATTTATTGATAGGAGATGCATCAAAATCAAGAGAAAAACTTGGTTGGAAACCTAAGCATACCTTATCAGATCTTGTCAATGACATGATGCAAAGTGATTTGCATTTAATGAAAAAAGACGAATATCTGAAAGAAGGTGGTTTCAGAACCATGAGTTATTTCGAATAAGAGGGTCTGAGCAGTCCATACAACCTGTCAGTTAAAAAAAGCGTCTGTACACTGATGACTATTCGCAAAACCTTACTTTTTTTATTTTTAGCGATAAATTTGATGATTGCAAAGGCCCAGATTACGCCTGAGCAATATTTTTCAATCCGGCAGATTTATGCCAATAAGATTGATACTTGTACTATTTTCAAGTGGAGTAAAGACAATCAGTTAAGTTCTGATTTGAGTATCATTTTCGACAGGGCAAATTTAAAGATGACTATAAAAGACTGGAAAAATGGAGGCTTTATTGAATTCATCTACAACAAAGACACTCAGCTGGTTCTTCAGAATTTGTATACAATTGAAAAAAGCAAAGAAAAGCGACTGATTTCAAGGGATTCTTTTTTTTACAATAGCAAGAAGCAGCAAGTTCGCTATAAATCTGTTGATTTTGTAAATCCGAAGAAATTGCCTGTAGAGGCCACATATCTTTATAAGAATGATACTTTGATAACGGTGGTATACACCTATGGGAAAGAAATATTCAGAACCATTGTTTATGCATTTGATGCGAAAACCAGGGTAAAGCACCAGACGATTTTATCGGCAAAGGCCACAGAGAATTATTATTATATTTACAATAGTAAGGATCAGTTGGAGAGTTATTATTCAGTGGGGAAGAACATCACTGATACTTTATTTGAGCATCGGTACCAATACGACTCGCAGGGAAACCTGATAGAAGACCAGGTGTATGATTTTAACGGAAAACTGGAGCATACATACAAGAAGACTTATTTAGAGAACGGGCTTTTAAATACAGATGAGAGTTATTTGCTGATTAAGAATGAGGATTTAAGTACAGCTCTATATCAAAAGAAAGTATACCGGTATAGTTCACGCAAAGCAAAGTAAATACTTGTTCAGTGCCTTAATTAATGGAATAGTCACAGACTGTTGAATAGTCATATCATTTTAATTTGACACTTTATGCTTAATTTTGCACATCTAAGATGATGCAAACAGGCTCAAAAATTTATGTTGCCGGCCACCGTGGGATGGTGGGAAGTGCTGTAACCCGTGCCTTGCAGAAGGCTGGATTTACAAATTTAATTACCAGAACATCTTCAGAACTGGATCTGAGAAATCAGGAAGCTGTGGCCAGTTTTTTTGCACAGGAAAAACCAGAGTTTGTATTTATGGCAGCTGCAAGGGTTGGGGGAATAGTAGCAAATAATACTTACAGAGCGGAGTTTATTCACGATAATTTGTGCATCCAGAATAATATCATTCATCAGTCATATGTGCATGGTGTTAAGAAGATGATGTTTTTTGGAAGCAGTTGCATCTATCCAAAAATGGCACCTCAGCCAATGAAAGAGTCATATTTGCTAACTGGATTATTAGAGCACACCAACGAGCCGTATGCCATTGCCAAGATTGCAGGCATAAAGATGGTAGAAGCATACAGAGATCAGTATGGTTGTAATTTCATTAGTGTAATGCCAACTAATTTGTATGGCATTAACGATAATTATCATCCGCAGAATTCTCACGTATTACCAGCTTTAATCAAGAAGTTTCATGAGGCAAAAGTTACCGGATCGAGTCATGTAGAGATATGGGGAACAGGTTCACCAATGCGCGAGTTTTTGTTTGCAGATGATCTGGCGGATGCCGCGCTCTACCTCATGCAAAATTACGACGGCGAGCAATTTGTAAATATTGGATGTAACTCTGACTTGAGCATTAAAGACCTTGCATTATTAATTAAAGAGATTATTGGTTATGAAGGCGAGTTAAAGTTTGACACCAGCAAGCCAGATGGTACGCCGAAGAAATTAATGGATTCGTCGTTTTTGCACAGTTTAGGCTGGCAGCATAAGACATCACTGCGAGAAGGTATATTGCTCGCGTACGAAGATTTTCTGGCCAGACAGAACTCATAAGTCTAACAATATTTTTGCACTATTTTTGTTTCAATTAAACTAAGATGAAAAAATTTCTTAAAATTTCGGGTATCACATTATTGGTACTTATTCTTGCGCTAATAGCGGTTCCATTTCTTTTCAAAGGAAAAATAATCAGTATCGCCAGGCAGGAAGCTAACAAGAACCTCAATGCAACAGTCAACTTTTCAGATGATATTGGCATTAATATTTTCAGTAGTTTTCCGAAGCTGACAGTGAGCATGAAACAAGTCAGTATCATTGGTAAAGACACTTTTTCAGGCGATACTCTTGTTTATTTACCAGAAATATCGGTGGCACTTAATGTGATGAGTGTTATCAAGGGAGAGACCATGGAGATTAATAAAATTAGTCTGACTCAGCCAAAGATTAATTTATTGGTTTTAGAAAGCGGGAAAGCCAACTGGGATATTAGTTTACCTGATACAACTGTAAGTGCAGATACTGCAGCTTCGAAGTTTAAAATGGCTTTGGAGAAGCAGGAAATCGAAAAAGGAAATTTAGTTTACGACGATCGTTCACTGGGATTTTACACAAGTTTAAAAGAGTTTGACCATACATTAAAAGGCGATTTTACTCTTGATCAGTTTCTGATGGAGACAAGTACCACGGCTGAGGCCATGACACTGGGCTATGGAGGTGTCAATTATTTATCAGATATTAAGACAGACATCAAGGCCAACCTTGACATGAACATGAAAGACATGAAGTTTGTGTTTAAGGACAATGATATTCATTTAAATGATTTGCAGATAGGAGGCGAGGGATTTGTTGACATGAATGATACCGATATGGACTTTGATATCAAATTCAACACCAGAAAGACTGATTTCAAGACCTTGTTATCCATAGTACCAGGAATATACAGCAACAGTTTTGACAAGATTAAAGCCGGAGGAAAGATAGCTTTGGCAGGTTATATGAAAGGCAAAATGACGGACGATAAAATGCCGGGATTTGGTTTAAAGCTGGATGTAGACAATGGATTTTTCCAATATCCTGACCTGCCTAAGTCGCTACAGAGTGTATTTGTTAACTTAGCCATTGATAATTCAACAGGGTATATGGACAATACAGTCATAAATCTCTCAAGATTTGATGCAGTAGTGGCAGGAGAAGCCCTGCATGCCGGTTTACTGGTAAAGACACCAATCAGCGATCCATATCTGGATGGAGGTTTAAAAGGAACAGTTAATTTAAGTGAGTTCAGAAGTTTTATTCCATTAGATAAATCTACCGAGATCAGCGGAAAGATTAAGAGTGATATCAGTTTTAAAGGAAAAGTAAGCACCTTGCAGAAAATGGCGCTTGAAGCATTTGACGCCAGAGGTACCATCAGTGCTGAAAATTTCCATTACAAAGATCCTGAGAATTTGCCAATGGGAACTGATTTAAATGCCGTCATGAGTTTCAGTCCTCAAACTGTAGCCCTCGAAACCTGCAAGGGTAATGCGGGCATGAGCGATTTCGATCTTAGCGGAAAAATAGACAACCTGTTTGCCTATATGTTCAGGGATGAATTGTTGAAAGGTAATTTCACATTCAAATCAGGATATTTTAATGCCAATGAATTTTTAAGTGACGACAAAGCGGTAAAAGAGCCAACACCTGCAGATACAGTATCAATGCAGGCATTTGAAGTACCTGGTAATATTGATTTTGAGTTTAATTCGGATGTAAAGACACTCATATATGATAATCTAAAAATGACCAATTTGTTGGGTAAGGTTATCATGCGCGATAAAGAACTTTTATTCGAAAAAGTTGGGGTTAATCTGCTAGGGGGTTCAATGGGCTTAAATGGCGTTTATGATGCTAAAAATCCTAAGTTTCCATTTAGTAATATCGACTTTAACATTCAGTCATTAGACATCATTCAATCTTTTAACAATTTCGATGCTGTGCGCAAGTTAATGCCAATTGCACAGTACACACAAGGTCTGTTCAATGCTAAACTGAATTTATCTAATAATTTTAATCAGGATTTGAGCATGGCTTATCCGACAGTAACGGGTAATTTGCAGTTGGGCATAGCTGATGCAGCCATTAAAAATTTACCGGTACTCAACATGATAGCTGATCAGTTAAAGCTGAGCAAGCTGAAGAATTTGAACTTGAAAAATCTGAATTTTAAATTGAGTATCGCCAATGGAAAGGTTATTATGGATTCGATGATAGTGCCATTATGGACAGGCGCTAAGGCAAAGATCAGTGGTTTTACTGCATTAGATCAAAGCATGCAGTATGTTGCTAAGTTATCTATACCAAGAAAAGACTTTGGCGAAGCCAATACTGCCTTAAATAATTTAACGGCACAGGCCAGACAAAAGGGTGTAAATGTCACTTTAAGTGATATTGTGGATGTAGATGTACTGATAGGAGGATTTTTCAATAAACCTGATGTAAAGGTGAGTTTGCATGATGCCAAGAATGCCTTTGTAAACAATGTGAAAGATCAGTTGAAAGACCAGGCTGAGAAGCAAAAAGAGGCTGCAATTGAAGAGGCAAAACGCAGAGCAGATATAGCGAAGCAAAAGGCACTGGATTCGGCTAACAGGGTTAAGCAGCAGATGTTAGACAAAGCCGCGGCAGAGAAGAAAGCACTGGAGGAAAAAGCATTGGAAGAAAAGCGCAAGCTTGAAGAAAAAGCCAGGGAGGAAGCCAATAAAAAGTTACAGGAAGGCAAAGGCAAAGCATTGGATAAGCTCAAAGGCGGGATAATTAAGAGATAATCAGAGGCTGGGTTTTACCAGCAGAGTTTTCTCTCCGGAAACGCTTACTTTTCCTTTTTCTGCTCCTTTAATTTTCCTTACAAACTTTCTGAGTGTGTAAGTAACTGTCACAAGATTTTGTTTTCTGTTACGCGAGTAGTAGGCAGCCAGAGACGCCGCTTTTTCAAGTACTGATTCCGGTATTTTATTGTTTTTACCTGATTTTATAATCACATGGCTACCTGAGACATCTTTAGCGTGCAACCAGGTATCATTCTTATCGCTGTAGTAGTTCAGGAGTTTCTCGTTGCTGTCGGCGTGTTTTCCTACGAAAATATCAAAACCTTCAAACTCAAATTTCCGGTAAGGTAAGTGTTCCTGGTCTTGTTCTTTTTTGTGTTGTTTAACAAGTATTTTCAGACCTTTAAAGTCGCTGGCATTTTCTATTATCTGAAGTTTGTTTTGAAGATCTTCCAGTATTTTTTTAGCATTAGCAATCTTTGATTCCAGGAGTCTGATGCTATGGGGCAGACTTTTTTCTTTTTTGAAATATTTTTCAGCATTTTCAACCGCGTTTAAGTCGGGGTCGAGGGCGATTTCGATATTGGTATTGTTGTAAATATCATTCAGTACCACTGATGTCATCCCAGGCTTAATAATATGGAGACTTGAAAGAATGATATTTCCCAGTTCTCCATCCGGGCGTTTATGAGCAAGAATATCGAGCGCTTTCTTGTTAGAAGAGATAAAATGTTCTTTGTCAGAGATGGCCTGAAGGCATTGATTTAGCAGGGTTTGACGCTGTTCAGAAAAGGTACGGGTTTTAATGCAATAATTTCCGAACTGATTCAGAGCATCAAGGAAATCTAAGTCAGATTTACCTGCTTTAATTTCAAAACTGTCTTTATCAAAACTGATGTGTTTTAAGTGTCGGTAACTACTGATAACTGAATCAAAAACAGAAGAAGGCTGATGCTGTAATTCATCAAATAGTTCGACAGGCAGGTAGGGGTAAAAGAGTTTAAACTGAGCACTGTCTGAGAGAGCTTGTTCATTAAAAGAGCAAACAACTGGTCTGTATACATCAGAAAGCGAGAGTTCTGCATCTTTTTCCAGATGACGCTTAAAGGTATCGGTGCATTGCTGGTCGTTCATCAGGAGAATATTAGATTTACGACCATGGCATTTGAAAACCAGATTGTGATTATCAGATAAGCGGAAGTGGAAACTTCTTTCGAAAGGATGAGGAACAATTTCAGTTATAAAGGTCTCGTGAATTTCGGTAAACTGAGGTTTAAAAAGGCGACTTTTAGCGGGAGCTGATTCACCTGTGAAGAAATAGATTTCGCCTTTGTAAAAGAGACATTTGATGTAGAAGTTAGGAAAAGCAAGAATAAATTCATCCTGACTATTGCTGAAACAATCAATAATCTGCTGGTCTTTGCAGTGGTTTTGCAAAGTATGGCAGAGCGATTCAAGTATCAGTCCGTTCAGGTGGTTCATAGGATTGCAAAGAACGATAAAAAAGGCTTGAAAGAGAAGCTTTCTGTGTAAAACTTGTGCCTTTGAAGAGGCCCTGAATTCAGTAAATTTGCCACATGAAATTCTTTATCGATACAGCCAATTTAAATCAGATCAGGGAAGCAAAAGACTTAGGCATCCTTGATGGAGTAACTACCAATCCATCTTTGATGGCAAAAGAAGGTATTACCGGAACCGAGAATGTGATGAAACATTACAAAGATATTTGTGACATCGTAGGATCTGGCGACGTAAGTGCTGAGGTTATCTCAACTGATTTTGAGGGTATGATAGAAGAAGGCAAAAGATTAGCAGCAATCGATCCTAATATTGTTGTAAAAGTTCCAATGATTAAAGATGGTATCAAAGCGATTAGCTGGTTTACAGCCAATGGCATCAGAACCAATTGTACATTGGTGTTTTCGGCTGGTCAGGC
>JBJTNS010000183.1:0-8653 GCA_046074245.1 Chitinophagaceae bacterium
AAGTGTGAGCATTAAGACAAAAGTACCCGTGTAATTCAGGTAAATGAGACGATTATTGAGTTTAAAATTCTCTTCGCGACTTTCGGTATTGAGAATTTTCATGTGTTGCATCTGGGCGATGCTATGTCCGAGAATCCATACGGATTCTGAGAGAATGATAGCATTGTTGTAAATACCAATAGCAAAATTAGATGAAGCTGTATCAGCGATATAATAGGCCAGTAAAAAGAAATTCAGACGATAGTTAAAAAACTGAACAGCCTGAGCGCTCTGTGCCCAGAATCCATGTTTAAGAATATCTTTTTCAAATGCAAACGGTATATGCTGATTCAGAAAAGGGCGCACCATTTTGTAAGAAACGACAGCGCTAATGAGTAAAGCGCAGAATAAGGCAATTACATAATTTTGGGTATTACCACCTTTCAAAAAAGTAAGAGCAATAAAAATAATCATCAGCATCAGAGGCATCACAAGCAAGCTGGTATTACGCTGATGCACCTTCTGATTACCCATTAGGATCAGGTGGTTAAGATTGATAAATGAATAGATAAAAGCTGCTGCAGGAACCAACCATACAAAAGGCAGGTGCCTGAAGAAATACAAAGCAGGCAAGGACAATAGGCAAACAATACTGATCCAGATGATACTGCTTATCCAAAGATTTCTATGATTGTGTTTGTACGATAAATTTATAATAGCTGTGCTATTACCAAAATCACAGACCAGTTGGGTAAGCGCTATTACAGACATGAACAGACCAATGGCACCTCTACCCTCAGCTCCGAGGTGACGGGAGACAAAAATGACAGTCAGCAATCCGATAAAAGCGACAGCAGTTTTAGAAAACAGGTTAGACAATATCCCTTTGGCGAATGCGCTCAAATTAAATATTATTGGTTTTATAGCCTTTAGCCTGAAGAAATTCTTTCACCTTTTTAATTTGTTCACCTTGAATCAGGATTTCGCCATCGATAACGCTTCCACCGGTACCACAATGATTTTTTAATTGTTTAGCAAGCGATTCAAGATCTTCAACTTTACCGACGAAGCCGGCAATCATAGTAGCTTTTTTACCACCTCGTTGTTTGGTTTCAAGGCGGATGATGAGTTTTTGATGTTTGGGCTCGGGGGTATCGATATCTTCGGTTTCCTCGTGATACTCGAAGTCGGAGTCGGTGCTGTAGACCATTCCATCAAAATTGCGTTTTACTTTTTTAGACATGACACAAAATCTTTAAGCTTAATGGTTCAATATTAATATTTATTTCTTTACCCAGCCAGATTGGTTCCCCATCCACATGAATTGGCCCCTCTTTTTCTCTTCTTATCATAAAATCTGTACCGGTAAAGACCACACTATTTTTGTTACTATGGAGTTTACCTTCCATTAGATTTTTGAGGATAACGACAAAATCTACAGGTGAAAATTTCTTGAGAACAACCAGATTAAAGAGGCCATCATCAGGCTTGGCACCAGGATGAAGCACCACATTATTTCCCCATTGTGTAGCGTTTGCGATACCTATCATAAAAGCATTTCCGTCCCATACCCTTTCGCCTTTGTTATAGATACTGTAAAACTGACTTTTATAATTCAGTTCACGAACAATGGTTTTAACGTATCCTTGCAATCCACGTTTCTTAGTATTGGCGAAAGCCGAGCTGATATGGGCATCGAAACCGATACCGCCAATATTTATCATACAATGACGATTAAACCAAACTGTATCAATTTCCTTAACAGAATAGTCAGAAACTTTAGAAATTGCCTGAGCGGTATTTAAAGGTATTTTAAAATGTCTGGCAAAACCATTTCCAGAGCCCAGTGGAATAACGCCAAGGGCGATACCGGTATTGACTAGACGAGAAGCGATCTGGTTGATGGTACCATCGCCACCCGCACCCATTACGATATCTGCTTTTTCGCGAATAGCTTTTTCGGTTAGTAGAATGACATCATCTGCTTTTTCAGTAGGCCAAATATGGGTTTCAAATTGCAGGTGATTGATATGGCGGTCGATGAGTTGCGGTAAATCTTTGATCTTTTTCCTACCGGAAAAGGGATTATAGATGACCACCAGTTTTTTCACGCCTAGTTATTTATTAAAAGCCAGTTGTATGATATTGGCACCCATTTTAAGCGCTTCCTGACGTTTTTCTTCCGGATCGTTATAAACAGACTGATCTTCCCAGCCATTGCCAAGGTCACACTCATAGGTAAAGAAGCAAACCAGTTTACCCTCAAGTATTAATCCATAGCCCTGAGGTGCCTTACCATCGTGTTCATGAATTTTAGGTAAGCCATTTTTGAAGCTGTATTTCTGGTTGTATATAGGGTGAGTAAAAGGCAATTCAACAAAATCAAGTTCAGGGAAGACTCTTTTCATCTGAGGGACGATAAAAGGTTTCAAACCATAATTATCGTCGATATGAAGGAAACCTCCTGCCATCAGGTATTTTTTAAGATTGGTAACTTCGGCATCTGTAAACACAACATTACCGTGACCAGTAAGATAAATCCATGGGTAATTAAAAATTTCCGGAGAGCCTACTTCTACGATGGCATCAGAAGGGTTAATATTTGTTTTAAGGTTCTCGTTACAGAATTTGACAAGGTTGGGCAAAGCCGTTTTATTGGCATACCAGTCGCCGCCCCCCTTATATTTCACCTTCGCTACTTTATAGCCATAGTCGGCGCTTCCGGAGGCACATATTAAAAAAACCGCGATTAAAGAGAGACGAAACATAGGATTACAATTTTAATAAGAAACACTGAATTAATGAAATTTATTCGTTGCCCAGAAAATCAAAATCCTTCAGACCATCGTAGCGGATCCATTTACCTTTCTTTTTTAAGATATAAAAATCGATTCTACCATCTGGAATATAGTATTGCTTCATCCCAGTTTTTTCTGGATTGCTAGGCACCAGGTTGGAGTAGGTAATCATTTTCTTTTCCTTTTCGAATCGAAGCAGCATAGTCGACTGATCGGCATATTCAAAGAATACCCTGTATTGCGGCGTGTAATCTTTCTCGAACGAATAGAAAACAGGCGCGCCTATATGGAGTTCCTCCTCTTTATCAAACCACAGTACATCAATAATTTTCTGGTTACAGAAACTATTTTTACCATTCAAACCCAGAACGCAGTAGTGGTTACGACCTTTCTTTTTGAACTGGTACATTTGATAATAGAGAGCCCCTGGCCAGAAATCTGCTGTAAAATCCTCGTAGAGTGAATCCGATTTAGATTCAATTTTATCGCGCAGCCAGAAGGTTTTGTGAGGTTTGCCTTCTTTAGAGCGATACATCACCAGGCAATAATTAAAAAACTCTTCCTTGTCATTAATAACGAGCCATGAAATCACTTTTAGTTTACCATCTTCAGAATTCAGGACAGAGATAGTAGACATGATAGAATCGAGAGGTTCATTAAAACCATTGTCTTCTTCAGCGATATCGCGAATAAGTTTAGTAAATGAATCGTTGTAAAGCAGACGAACTTCAGCATTGCGATGATAGCGCAGACTATCAGAGTATTTTTTAAGCAAAGGATTGTAGTCTGCTTTAAGCTGAACCGGACTAAAAAAAATCAGAAATACGGAGGCTAATAACAGAGCACGCATATTATACTTAATACAAAAAGGCACTAAATATTGTGCACAAGAGATTAAACGAGTTCAATAACCATTGCACTGGCACCACCACCACCATTACAGATAGCAGCACCACCGATTTTGGCATTATTTTGTTTCAGAACATTGATAAGTGTAACAATAATTCTTGCGCCACTGGCACCGAGTGGGTGACCCAGAGCAACAGCGCCACCGTTTACATTGATACGGGCAGGATCAAGGTTCATTAACTGAGTATTTACCAGACCAACGACAGAGAAAGCCTCGTTAAATTCGAAATATTCGATATCTGACATTGCCACACCAGCGTGAGCAGCAGCTTTAGGCATTGCTTTACTTGGAGCGGTTGTAAACCATTCAGGCTCATGTTCGGCATCTGCAAAACCTCTTAATTTAGCAATTGGTGTAAGACCAAGAGCTTCCATTTTTTCTTTGCTCATCAACACTAAAGCAGCAGCACCATCATTCATGGTACTAGCATTAGCCGCAGTAACAGTACCCTCTTTGCTGAAAGCAGGTTTCAGACCAGGGATTTTATCAAAGAACACGTTTTTGTATTCCTCGTCGTGAACGAACTGAGTAACATTACCTTTTCTGTCAGTCATTTCAACAGGCACGATTTCGTCGTTGAATTTACCATCAGCCCATGCTTGAGCAGCTTTTTTGTACGAGTTGATAGCGAATTCATCCTGAGCTTCTCTGGTGAAATTATATTCTTTAGCACAAAGGTCGGCGCACCAGCCCATCATCTGATGGTTGTAGGCATCCATCAAACCATCGTTTGCAAGACCGTCAACCATATTGACATTACCGTATTTGTAGCCATTTCTGCTACCCATCATGTAATGCGGCACATTGCTCATGCTTTCCATACCACCGGCGATTACCACATCAGCCATGCCAAGCATAATTTGCTGAGCTCCCAGACTGATAGATTTCATACCACTGGCACAAACTTTATTAACTGTAGTACACTGAACAGTGTTAGGTAAGCCTGCAAATTTAGCGGCTTGTCTGGCAGGTGCCTGACCGAGACCAGCTTGCAGAACACTACCAAAATATACTTCCTGAACTTCTTCAGGGTTTAAACCGATTTTCTCTATAGCACCTTTGATAGCTGCTGCACCAAGTTTAGTAGCAGGTACAGAAGACAGAGTGCCCATAAAGCTACCCATTGCTGTCCTAACGGCGGAAACGATATATACTTCTTTCATTTCTTAATAAAATTTGCGCGAAATTAAGGCATTTTTAGCAACGAATTGTGTAATTTTTAAGTTTAATTTGCACACTTAATGAAATACTACCTCATAGCTGGAGAAGCAAGCGGAGATTTACACGGAGCCAATCTGATGAAACATATCCGTGCAAACGATTCTGAAGCAGAATTCAGATTCTGGGGTGGCGATTTAATGTCGGCGGAAGGCGGTACCAGGGTAAAGCATTACAGAGAGACCGCTTTTATGGGTTTAACAGATGTTTTACTCAATCTGTTCAAGATTCTGGGATTCTTAAAGTTTTGCAAGCAGGATATCTTAAGTTATCAGCCAGATGCTCTTATTTTAATTGACTATCCGGGATTTAACTTGAAAATGGCGAAGTTTGGCAAAGAAAACGGCATTCAGACACATTACTACATCTCTCCGAAAGTGTGGGCATGGAATGTGAAAAGAGCCAGAAAAATCAAGGCGTATGTCGACTATTTGTACTCTATCCTGCCATTTGAAAAGGAATTTTTCAAGACCTATCATGTCGTTCCGGATTATATTGGAAATCCACTTTGTGATGCCATTGCGCAGTATCCTTTTGATCCGGATTTCAAAGTCAATCAGCACATCAGCAAACCCATTATCGCTCTATTACCAGGAAGCAGAATGAGCGAACTGAAACATGTATTACCAACGATGTTGAGTGTTTGCGACGATTATCCGGACTATGAGTTTATTTTAGCCGGCGCTGCACATATCGACGACGAGATTTATAATACATATACTGAAGGCAAGAATGTACGCTTAATCAAAGGCAAAACTTACGATGTATTGGCGAATTCCCATGCCGCTTTGGTTTGCAGTGGTACTGCCACATTAGAAACAGCCTTACTGAACTGCCCACAGGTAGTATGTTATAAATTCAGTAAAATCAGTTACGAAATCGGCAAACTTGTTATTAAAGTAAAATATATATCTCTGGTCAATTTGATTATGGACAAAAAGGTTGTCAGTGAACTGATACAAGTTGATTTCACTAAAGAACAGATAAAAAAAGAATTGAATTGTATTCTTGACGGTTCAGGCAGGCAAGCCATGTTAAACTCTTATGCCGCCCTTAAAATTAAAGTTGGCGAACCTGGAGCCAGTGAAAGAGCTGCAAAACTAATTACTCAGCGCGCACTTATGCACCATGCTTAATAGACAGGGTTCTGATGATTTGCCGGATGCAGATGACATGCGACAAAAACACTAAAGGAACAATGATAGAAGGCAGCCATACATACGGAAAGTAAAACACTCCAATATTTGGAGTATCAAAAGATAATTGCTGAAAGGGACCCGGAGCACTTAATATGGCATGAATGACAATGTTTAAAAGCAGAGCCAGGCAAATAAAATTCCATAATAGCAACCATTTCGGATTCATAGATTTTTTGATATATGCCCAATAGGCAATGAAGGGAGCAGAAATACCAGATAAAATATCAAAGTTTCTTCCTTCGAAAGTCATTAATTCAGGCACAAGATCGAACAAGAACAGCCAGTACAAGACCAGTTCAATTGGAAATCTAACGATGTGTAAAAAAGTCAGCCACGACGGGTCTATATTATCCAGAAACACTCTGCTCATTGGAAAGGCAAACAAAAGTGCTATCAGAGCAAATGATGGTAAAACCAGCAAAGGGAGTCTGGGCGGAACCGTATTAAAATTGGTATAAAACCCAAGAAAGGCGACTAAGCCCTGAACAAGAGCAAATCCAATAATTACTGTGAGTACTTTAGTCGTATTTCCAGAAGCTTTATAAAAACAAAATACGCTGAGAGCTAGAGAAAGTACCATTAAAAGAGGTACAAAAGGAGGCAAAACGGTGTTCATTGATAGTGTTTAGTGCGACAAATATAGAGATTGACATTAGAAATTTATAAATGCAATGGAGAACTTCATCGAAAAATTTAATTTCACTAAATCTTGTAAATAAAAATAGCCCACCAGGGTGGGCTATAGTCTTTAGAGGTATTTTGTGTATTTGTGTGTGTGTCTTATTATGAGAATTATTAATGGGTTTCTGGGTTTGACTCGCAAACCTTATAACCTTTATTGTCATTCATGGTATTTGATTCGTGGTTAGAAGCCTGCATTTCGTTTAATAAAAAGAAAGTCAGGATTAACAATGCTATAATAGATTTAAGCATTAAGATTTCAGTGAAGTAAAAACCTTTTTTACCTTTGATTTTGAGAGTGGCAGAGTTGTTCATATTAGTATTTATTTTTTTGTTTTTTGTTAGGATTTTATACTTAATAGGTAATTAATCTTACATTGTTTTAATACCCTATACCCAAATATAAAAAACTACTATTACATATTTCAGTTTTTCGAAAAAAACTCGAATTAACATCGTATATATTTGATTATCAATATGATTAATTTTCATAAAACACCTTCCCTATGATAAAACTCAAGCTAAATCATGTGATGTTCGAGAAAAAAAATCAGAAATAATATTGAATCTATCATCCATCAGTGCATTTGTTTTAACTTTCTGTTTTTTCGGTCAAACTATATATTTATTAAATTTTTAAACAATTGTTTAAATTATCGCTATTTTAAAAAATCGCCTGAGAAGAAATTGAGATATTTTTGGAAGAATCAAGCACTAAAAAAGGTAAAAAACGACAAGTATTCTCCATTGACAATAAATTTTTAGCTCTATAAATCAACATCTTATAACATAAATCAGAAATTTATTTAAAAAAATGGAACAGATAAAACTTGTTGTCTATATTTGGGTATAGGCCTTCTGAAAAATTTAAGTATTAATACATTTTGAGTATTTAAACTTAACAGAAAGCCAGCTAAAAAACCAATTAATAATATGCAACGTCAAACCAATTTCAGCACCTTCAATGGATTAGAAGTTCAACAGTTCAGTCGTTTTACCGGACTACCTTATGAATTATACAACACGCAGGAAGAAATTGAAAAGCCTTATTTAATTACTGCATTAATTGCAGACAGAATTACCAAAGCCATTGCAATAGTTTCATTATTTGGCGCCTTATTTCTTATTGGCTTAAATGCATAAGAAATTTCAACACGACACACACAAATACAAATACACAAAATCTAGAGATGATAGCCCACTTCGGTGGGCTATTTTTATGTCCTTAATTTACTTGTTAAAGCTGAGTTATTGAAGCATATTTGCAGAATGAGATTTATCATTTCAGCAATTGTATTTTTTATGGTATCAGAATTACAGGCAGAACTTTTTTATAAGATCAGCATCGACAATCCCAACAGCCATTATGCACAAGTAGATATTACCATCACTGGCATAAAGACTAAAACTGTAGAATTCAAAATGCCGGTTTGGACGCCAGGCAGTTATATGGTGCGAGAATTCGAAAAGAACATAGATCGTGTAGTTGCAAAAGCCGGTCGTGTTCAAATCCACGACAAATTGATAGCGTTTTCTGACAAAGCCAGCATCAGCAAAAAGGACAAAAACACCTGGGTGGTGGATTTAAAAGGCGAAACAGCAGTTTGTATCTCCTACCCTGTTTATTGTTTCGAGCAATCTGTTCGCACCTCATATATCGACAACGACCATGCTTTTTTATTACTGACAAGTTGTTTGATGTATCCGGAAGGCTTTAAAGGTGCCGGAGAATTGCAATTAGAGTTTCCTACAAGTTGGGCGAAAGTTTCGACAACATTAGAGCTCATCAATCAAAACCAATACCGGTTTAACAATTACGACAAGCTGGCAGATTCACCAATAGAGATCGGCAATCACAGCAAATTAAA
>JBJTNS010000184.1:0-3254 GCA_046074245.1 Chitinophagaceae bacterium
CATTACAGCATCAACAGATTTTTCCCTTTCTTCAAGACTGCCGACCAGAAGCACCACGGTTTCTTTTTCTGGGTGCTGGTTTTTCCATTAGTTGGTTTTATTATTTTATTGCTCAACCTTCTCATTTTCGGAGACGCTTTCTTTACCTTTATCAATCCAAACGCACTGCAGTACAAAGAAATGCTGCCCATGTTATTGCTATTGATTTTCATCATTCTTTATCAGGTTGTCAGCGAAGTTAGCTGCGCCAATCACGGCCGCATTGCTGTTCCCAATTTTATGCGTGAAATTGTGATGAGGGCTTTAATCATTGTGGCAGGCGTGTTGTATTATTTCAACCTCGTTAACTTTTATCAATCGGTATGGCTGATGGTATTTTCTTATGCGGTCGCATTAACCGGGAATATCTGGTTTTTGCACAAACTTACGCGCGTCAATCTCAGACCCAGTTTTGATTTCATCAGAAAGAATCCAAACATTAAAAAAGAAGCATTGCGTTTTACTGCTCTTTTATTTTTCTCTGGCATTGCAGCTCTGGTAGTTCCAAAAATAGATTTCTTCTTAATTTCGAGCATACAAAAAGATTTATCTGAAGTTGCCATTTATAGTATTGGTTTCTACCTGGCGACTTTCATTGAAGTACCAAAACGCACCATTCTTCAAGTTGCTACACCTATCATTTCAGAACACATGAAAGAAGGAAGGTTCAAAGAAGTGGAAGATTTAAATAAGAAAAACGGCACCAATCAGTTACTAATCTCAGGCATCTTGTTTTTTTTGATCTGGCTTAATATTGATAATTTATACGCCATCATGCCTAAAGGCGATATTTATCAAAAGGGAAAATTTGTGGTGTTTTTTATCGGCATCAGCAAATTAATAGATGCAGTTTTATGCGGCAACAGTCCGATTATTACCAATTCGAAATTTTACGGTTGGTCGACCATCAGCATTATCGTTGCAATTGTATCATCCTTACTTTTCAACTTCTACTTTATCACCAAGTACGGATTAATTGGCGGCGCTATCAGCACCATACTTGTCATGATATGCGTCAATTCCACCAATGCCATTTTGCTTCAGGTAAAATTAAAAATCAATCCTTTTCACAAGGCCCAGCTCAAAATATCGGCAGTATTGATGATATTCTTTTCAATCACCTTTACTGGAATGTGGTTAAGCAATCCTTATATAGATTCGATAGTTAAGTCGGCCATACTCGGCACAGGTATTATAATAGTGATGTACAAAGCCAGACTCTCAGAAGATTTTAATCAGCTTTTAGAATCTAAACTTCCTATTCTCAAAAAAATTTAGTGGGCTTCCAGCCAGTTTTTACCATGTCCAGCCTCTGCAATCACTGGCACTTTTAATGGCATAGCATTTTGCATCTCTTCGCGAATCAACACCTTCAGTTCATCCAGCTCTGAATGATGCACATCAAATAGCAATTCGTCATGCACTTGTAAAATCATGCGCGACTGGTAATTCCCGGCCTTCAGACGCTTCTGAACATTGATCATTGCCAGTTTTATCATATCTGCTGCTGTACCCTGAATAGGTGCGTTAATCGCATTTCGCTCAGCAAAACTTCTTACAGTGGCATTCGCCGAATTGATATCTCTTAAATAGCGGCGTCTTCCGAGCATGGTTTCAACATAACCTCTGTTACGGGCCGATTCAACCACTTCGTTCATATAGGTACGGATACCAGGGAACTGAAGAAAATAATTATCTATAATCTCTTTGGCTTCTGTACGTGAAATACCGAGGTTTTCTGCAAGTCCGAAGGCCCCCTGACCGTAAATGAGACCAAAGTTGACGCTCTTTGCTTTGTAGCGCATTTCTTTGGTAACCTCCTCTAAAGGCACTCCGAAAACTCTGGCAGCAGTTGCCTGGTGAATGTCCAGATTATTATTAAATGCCTCCATCATTCCCTCGTCGCCGCTCATACTGGCAATTACCCTGAGTTCAATCTGAGAATAATCTGCACTCACTATCACAAAATCATCATTGCGAGGAATGAAAGCTTTGCGCACTTCCCTGCCCTTCTCTGTCCGGATTGGAATATTCTGAAGATTAGGATTGGTAGAACTCAAACGACCTGTGGCAGCAACTGCCTGATTAAAGGTGGTGTGCACTCTGCCAGTTTTAGGGTCTATCAACTGGGGAAGCGCATCCACATAAGTAGACTTCAGCTTCTGCAGGCCCCTGAAATCGAGAATATCCTGAACGATAGAACTTTTATGAGAGAGTTTAAGAAGGATATCTTCGCCAGTCTGGTACTGACCAGTTTTCGTTTTCTTGGCCTTCTCATCGAGTTTTAACTTATCAAATAAAATCTTACCCAGCTGCAATGGCGAAGCGATGTTAAACTTCTCACCTGCCTGTTCGTAAATACGAGATTCTATTTCCAGAATTTCTTTTGTTATTTCAGTTGAGTATTGATTCAGGAAAGCATCGTCAACTCTGATACCCTCGCGTTCCATATCGGCAAGCACCGGCACTAAAGGCATTTCTACAGTTTCGAAAATCGTGTTGGCATTACCACTAATTATCATAGGTGCCAGAATTTCCTTTAACTGAAGGGTAATATCTGCATCTTCAGCAGCATATTCTTTTACCTTTTCAATTTCCACTTCAGACATTTTGAGTTGCGATTTCCCTTTTTTACCTATAAGAGATTCTATAGAAACAGGGTCATATTTCAAGTACTGACGAGAGAGTTCGTCCATACTGTGTCGTTTATCCGGTTCAATCAGATAATGCGCCAGCATCGTATCATAATAAGGTTCTGCAATTTCAATCCCATAGTTTTTCAGGATCTGTAAATCATATTTCAGATTCTGGGCAACTTTCAGGACTGCAGAAGCAAAAGCTGGAGCAAACATCTCAAGGTCGCTGGCCTCTTTGATGACCACATAATATGCTTCTGCTTTACTGAAGGATACTGCCAGACCAATAGCTTCTGCATTGAGTGCATCTAAACCAGTGGTTTCGGTATCGAAACAAAATTGTTTAGCAGTCAGCATTTGTTGTAGTAATTGCTGGCGAGTCTGTTCTGAATCCACCAGAATATAATTATGTTCAACTTTATCTATAGTCAGATAATCAATTTGAACATCTTCTGAATCTTCTCCCGCCGAATCCGCCTGATGGGATACAGGTTCAGGCGAAGGGGCAGCCTGATTAAACAGATCGCCTTGTGCAGGATTGCTTTTAGGAGAAGGTTTCACCTGCGCAGGCGCCGGAAC